>NVXP01000079.1 GCA_002733985.1 Fluviicola sp.
ATTTGCATCTGTTACAGTATAAGTATATGTTCCAGCTGATTCAGTGTAAACTACGTTTCCTGTGTAAGGTGCAGTTCCGCCTGTCGCTGATACAGTGATGTCTGTAGTTTCTCCATTACAAAGAATCTCAGTTGAAGTTGCTGATGCCATCAATTGTGTTGGCTCAGAAACTGTAATAGTAACCGTATCAGTACAACCATTCGCATCTGAAACAGAGTATGAATAAGTTCCTGCACTTACAGTAAAGTTACCAGTCCCTGAATAAGGAGCTGTTCCACCTGTTGCCGAAACGGTAATAGTTGAGCTTCCACCAAAACATGAGATTGAAGTAGAAGTAGCTGAAGGAACCATTTGAGTTGGCTCAGCAACAATAACAGTAGTAACAGAAGTACAACCGTTCGCATCAGTTACAGTATATGTATGAGATCCTGCGCTAACTGTGAAGTTTCCAGTTCCTGAATAAGGAGCAGTTCCTCCAGTAGCTGAAACAGTTACTGTTGACGTTCCTCCATTACACAATATAGATGTTGCACTTGAAGCAGATCCCAATTGAGTTGGCTCAGCAACAATAACAGTAGTAACAGAAGTACAACCGTTTGCATCAGTTACAGTATATGTATGAGATCCTGCGCTAACTGTGAAGTTTCCAGTTCCTGAATAAGGAGCTGTTCCTCCAGTTGCTGAAACAGTTACAATTGACGTTCCTCCATTACACAATATTGATGTTGCACTTGAAGCAGATCCCAATTGAGTTGGCTCAGCAACAATAACAGTCGTAACAGAAGTACAACCGTTTGCATCAGTTACAGTATATGTATGAGATCCTGCGCTAACTGTAAAGTTTCCAGTTCCAGAATAAGGAGGTATTCCTCCAGTAGCTGAAACAGTTACAATTGACGTTCCTCCATTACACAATATAGATGTTGCACTTGAAGCAGATCCCAATTGAGTTGGTCCTGAAATTGTAATTGTTTGTGGAGTACTCTCACATCCATTTGCATCTTTTACTAGAACTACATAAGTCCCTGTTGCTAATCCAGTGATATTCGAGCTAGATGAATAAGTTACACCACCATCCGTTGAATACTCAAGAGGAGCCGTTCCACCTGTAGTTGAAACTGAAATTGAACCATCTGATTGATTCGCACATGACTCATCTTGTCCTGTTGAGCTAGCTGTTAAATTACAGCATGTCCCAACAACGATAGTTAAGGTTACAGTAGTCGATTCAACTGGAGTTCCGTCATCCGTTCCTGTGAACGTAATAATGTTTGTTCCTTCATTACACATTTGACCAAGAAGGCTAAAGCTAATGTTCGATATTGATCCTGTCGTAGATGTAAAAGTAGTTCCACATGCTCCGTTAACACTAACTGTTGTAGAAACCGTCTGGTTAACTTCTGGTGGAATGAATGAGAAATCTACGTTGTATGTTTCTCCACAAGCAATGTTAACCACTCCTGAAGGGAAGTTACTTGCAATCGGTGCAATGTTTTGTGCTGATGAAGTTTGAGCACAGTAGCACTGTTGGTCAAGATAGTTAACACCATCTGTTGCACCACCAGGTCCATCATAAGCACTTGTATTATTTCCAAAACGTCCTAATTGATAATAATCAATACCGTTTCCTTTATTAGAACCAACTGTTGCTGGTGTTCCTCCGAATCCACCAACTCCGCCAGAAGCAGAACCAGTAGTCCATTGCATGTCTCCATAATTGAAACAAACATTTTGTCCAAGTCCAACAATTGGATCAAATCCGTCACTGATTACAACTTGAAATTCGTTCAATTTATCAACAGCTTGATTGTAGTATCCAACCCTGTCCCACGTAACGACTAAACTTGTCGAAGTCAGTTTGTAGTGAATTAGTCCACCTGCCGTATTTCGTGTATCAACATCTCCCCAAAAAGGAGCTACCATTGGTGTAGAAAATGGAAATCCACTTGCTGAATAAGTTGAATATGGGCCTGTAAATGTCAAGTTACCATTTGTATTAATCCATACCTGCGTATAACTCGTTCCGTACAAATCAAATACAAACGGAAGAGCAATAGGACCGAAACTTCCATCATCATTTCTTGGAATAGAAGTATAAGAAGCGTCCAATGGAATAAAGCAAGCACTTGTCGCTTTATTTAAAGAAGCTACTGATCCAGGTTTTTCAACGCTGCTACTGCGATTTCCCGTAATGGAAGTATTGTCATTGGTAGACCTAACTTGAGAGTATCTCTCCTTCTTTTCAGAGTCATAATTGGGATTATTCTCGGAGGGATCGGTTACTCGAGTTTCTACTTGGGCCATAGACCAATTGCTGAAGAGCAGTAAGGTTATTAGCAAAAAGGCGCTCTTTGAATAGCGCCAGGAGGTACTTGTTTTCATATAGTAATGGTTTTAGATTTGCCCTAATGTAATCAGACTAATTCTAAATCTGATTCATTCAGTTAAAGAATGTTGGAAATGGATCACTCATCGAATAAACCATGGTTTTGACCATACTTTTGCCTAAAATCATCTAGAATAAACTTCCCGGACAGTGTTTTCTGCGCGCTTATTTTGAACCGTAAACATCTTATTCTTAGGACCACCTGCTTTTGAATGATTTGGGTACCATTTCCATAGAAAACCGCCAATGTAGTTCTCATCTTTCCAAAAGACTTGGTAAAATGCTTTTAACGCACACTGCTGAGCTTTTTCATCTTGACTCCCTGCCTCTGAATAATCCCATGGCTTAATCGCGCATCCTGAAATACTACGATAACCGTATTCTGTAAACAGAATTGGGCGACCAAATTTCTCTGAGACAGTATCCATTTTCGCTTTATGGGGATTCCAACCATTAACCAGTTCATTAAGCGATGCTTTTTCTTTTTTCGCGATAGGGAAATAGGCATCAACTCCGATATAATCCAGCTCCTCCCAAAATGTCACATCATCGAAGTCATCCCAATTTCCAGCGTAGGTTAACTTACCAGAATACATCTTGCGCAATTCAGCGATTAATTCTCGCCAATAATTTGGCCGATCTTGGACAAAGAATTTCAACTCTGTACCGATGCACAGAATTTCCGCTTTCTCTTCATTCGCCAATTCGGCAAATGCCAAAATGTATTTTCTGTAGTTGTCTTCTAGCTTCAACCAATCCTCTTCAGATTCCATCAAAATTTTTCCTGTATATGTCCCATGACCAATCCAGATTTGTGGCTTAATCATCACCGCAATATCTTGAGCATGGAGTTCGCGGATATAATTTCGTACTCCGTCAATTCGTTCGCCCTTCCATTGCCAGTCTAGATCAAAGGACAATTCAGGAGATATATGTGAAGGCATGAAAGCAAAAGGAATCGTGGCAGCCCAATTCGTTCCGAGCGACTTTAAGGGCAAAACATTGCTTGAGTCTATTGTACCGTTAATGGCAACCATACTCATTCCATTGATTTGTCCTTGATCCTTGTTTCCGGCTTGACCCAAACTCAACTTTATTCCAAATGCGAATACCGCTAAAAAAACACTAATTCGTACCATAATTATTGGGTGTGATTTCTTAAATCACAGTTACAAAGTACGAATAATTCAAGCCCTTTAAAAAAAAGAACTTCATATGCATGCATAACAACTAAGATTTTTTTATATTTGGAGAGTATAAAAAACCAAGAACACTAAGATGTCAGATAAACCTATTAAAGGAGGAGAATTCCTCATCCGAGATACTAAATCTTCAGAAATATTTATTCCAGAAAACTGGACAGAAGAACAACACATGATTTCCGATATGTGTGATGATTTCATTCGCACGGAAATTGAACCGAATTTAGACCGGATAGATTCTATGGAAGAAGGATTAATGCCTTCTATAATGGAAAAAGCAGGTGAATTAGGATTGCTTGGCATGTCGGTTCCTGAAGAATTGGGTGGAATGGGTGTTGATTTCAAGACTTCACTATTAGCTACTGAACGCCTTGGAAAAGGGTACTCATTTTCGGTTGCTTTTGGTGCTCATACAGGAATCGGAACACTTCCACTCCTTTATTATGGGAATGACGCACAAAAACAAAAATATGTTGAGAAGCTAGCAACGGGAGAATGGAAAGCAGCGTACTGTTTAACAGAACCAAATGCTGGATCAGATGCAAATTCAGGAAAAACAAAAGCCGTTCTTTCCGAAGATGGTACTTACTACTCCATCACAGGGCAAAAAATGTGGATCACGAATGCTGGATTCGCCAACTTATTCACCGTTTTTGCTAAAATCGATGACGATAAAAAACTTACAGCCTTTCTAATAGAGGCGGATAGTGAAGGAATCACATTGAATCCGGAAGAAAAGAAATTGGGGATCAAAGGATCTTCAACTCGTCAAGTATTCTTCAATAACGTGAAGGTTCCTGTTGAAAATATGCTTTCAGATCGTGAGAACGGATTTAAAATTGCCTTGAACATACTCAACATTGGTCGAATTAAATTGGCTGCTGGCGTAATGGGCGGAGCAAAAGAAACGATCAATGATTCTGTGAAATATTCAAATGAACGCGAACAATTCGGTCGTGCAATTTCAAAATACGGAGCAATTCGATATAAACTGGCAGAACAAGCAACGCGCGTTTTTGCTGTCGAATCAGCCGTCTATAGAGCGGGTCAAAATATCGATGATGCGGTTGCAGGATTTGTAGCTGATGGGATGTCGAAAGGCGAAGCAACCTTAGCAGGAATTGAGCAATTTGCTCCTGAATGCGCAATTTTAAAGGTGGCAGGTTCTGAAGCGCTAGATTACGTTGTGGATGAGGCTGTTCAAATCTTTGGAGGAATGGGATACTCAGCGGAATCAAGTGTTGAACGCGCATACCGTGACGCTCGAATTAATCGCATATTCGAAGGAACAAACGAAATCAACCGTATGTTAACGATCGATATGGTATTGAAACGCGCGATGAAAGGAGAACTGGACTTAATGGGACCTGCAATGGCAGTAGCAAATGAACTCATGAGTATTCCTGAATTCGGTGACAAGTCAGAAGGCATTTTAGGAAATGAAGTCGATTACTTAAAAGGATTTAAGAAAACGGTATTAATGGTCGCAGGATCAGCGGTTCAAAAATTGATGCAGACGCTTGGAAAAGAGCAAGAAGTATTGATGAACATTGCTGACATGTCTATTTATACATACCTAGCTGAATCAATTTTATTGCGTGTTCAACAAATGATTGAGCTTAAAGGCGAAGAAGCGTGCGAAGCACAGATTGCTATGGCCAAATTGTATTTCTACGACGCTGCTGATAGAATGAACAAAGCTGCAAAAGATGCTTTGAACTCATTTGCTGAAGGTGACGAATTGAAAATGATGTTGATGGGATTAAAGCGATTCACGAAAACTGAACCATTCAACCCTAAAGCAGCCCGTCAATTAATTGCAAATCGAATGATTGATGCAAACGAATACTGTTTCTAGACACAAAATATATTAAAAAAAAGGGCTCAGAAATGGGCTCTTTTTTTTTGCTTACAACCCGCTAAATACCAGCGATATAAGAATTGAATG
Source organism: Fluviicola sp. (assembly GCA_002733985.1). Classification (GTDB taxonomy): domain Bacteria; phylum Bacteroidota; class Bacteroidia; order Flavobacteriales_D; family Crocinitomicaceae; genus UBA4466. Next base: position 5,537 of record NVXP01000079.1, read on the forward strand.
CCTTTTTCTTTGCACTAAACAGTGAAATTATTGAGAAATATTTCGTGCAGTACTTGTCAATGTTTAAAGATCAATTACTTTAGATGAAACTTAAACTAAAAGAAATATGTCTATCAATAACACAAACACTATTCCCGTAGATCAAGCTGTAACTTGGGTAACTCGATGGAGAGAGTCTGATCATAACTTAGGAAACATCAAAGGATTTTTTATTCCTGGAGTTGACCTGATAGAGTTACTAGGTGAAGAAGGAGTTGCCGATTCAAGAACTTACATGGCAATTGACGACGACAGTCAGTTTCACATTTTACTAGTTGCAGTAGATGACAGTGGAAACGATATGATCGACGAAGCAGCAGGACAATATGTTTATGACTTCACAAAGCCTTGCCCTCCAATTTGTAGCGAAACTGGACCGCTTAGATAACTATGAGTCTACTTGACGGGTTAGCTTTGGGCAACAAAGCCCTCCTTTTACTTAATTTATTATATTTAATTTATCTCTTAAAGCACCTGAGAAGATCTATGATCTTACTCATGGTGCTTTTGGGGGGTATGCTTTTCATTGATTTAGCTTCAAGCTATTTATCTGACCGGAATATTCAAAATATACACCTCACGCACTATTATACAATCGGTCAGTTTTTCATTCTTTCGGTAATTTATTACAAACAGTTGAAAAAATTTCAACTCGTTGTCCTAATTGGTGTAGCACTCTTTTCAAGTATTTTAATTTACCAGTTAGTAACATCAAAAATAGTATACAATGAATTGAATATCTCTGGGTTTATCGCTTCAGCGTGTATTCTGATGACTTATGCGTTCTTTTACTTTATCGAACATATTAGTGAAAAAAGATATTGGGACACATTCAATGTTGGGCTTTTTCTATATCTTGGAGGTAGTTCGATTATCTTTTTAACCATGAACAGTTGGCAAGATCTCGAAGATTGGAACGTGATGATTTGGACAGTGAATGCATCGTTAGCAGTTCTTTTCCAAATCTTTATTGCTGCCACTATTTATCGCTTTCATCGCGTACAACGAAATCAAAATGGAATTAGTTCTCTATAGTATTGGCTTTTGTATTTTTCTCGCCTCCCTACTTGTGGTTGCAACGATCTATTCAAAAAACACAATTGTTAAAGGCCAATTAGCAAAAAAACAATTAGAGATTGATCACCAAAAGGAAATGGTTGAACAGTTAATTGAAGTACAAGAAGAAGAACGCAGTAGAATTGCTCGTGACCTCCACGATGGCGTAAATGCGAAGCTCGCTACGGTTCTCTTATTTGTAGCTCAACCAGCAGAAAAGATCAATCAAAATCACATCTCTAATTGTATTAAGGAAGCTATGCAGATCTCTCGTCGGATTTCATACGACCTACTCCCTCCTACTCTTGAGAGTTTCGGATTGAAAGGTGCCTTGTTTGAATTGTTTGAAGAAATTCAAGAGCAATCTGAAATTCAAGTAACTATTCAGTTAGATGATCACATCGATGATATTCCTCAAAATAAACAACTGCACGTTTACAGAATCGTTCAGGAATCTCTTCAGAACACGATCAAATATGCTCAAGCAAGCACAATTGAGCTGATTGCAGAATATAATGGGAAATTGATTCTCACTTACAAAGATAATGGAAAAGGAATGGACTTTTCGACAACTCCACAACTAGGATTAGGTTTGCGTAATATCGCCTCACGTTCTGAAATGATCCCTGCTCAACATGAATTTCACAGTGAACTAGGCAAGGGATTTCAAACCACATTAACTATTGAATTATGAGTGATCCAATCAAATTAATTATTGCAGATGACGAAGAGCTCTTCAGAAAAGGAATGACGCAGCTTGTTTCTGAACACTCACTCATCAACGTCATTGGTGAAGCAGCAAACGGACAGCTTTTATTGAATCTACTTAGAGCCACGGATCAATTACCTGACATTATCCTTTTGGACCTTAAAATGCCAGAAATGGATGGGGTTCAAGCGACGAAAATCATCAAGAAGGAATTTCCTGATATCCGAATTGTAGTTCTAACTAGTCACTACACGAAAGTCTTTATTGTGAACATGGTTCACATTGGAGCCTCTGCATTTCAACGAAAAGATTCGTCACCAGCAAGTGTAATTGATTGCATCCTTGAAGTACATAATAAAGGATACTACTTCGATCATGAAATCATGAAGGTGCTCCAAAAAAGTTTCGTGAGTGGTGAGGCCATTCGTAAAACTCAATTCAACGACACGCCGCTTTCAGAGAGAGAACAAGAAATCCTCCAGCTCATTTGTGAACAGATGAAAACATCTGAAATTGCAGAAAAATTGTTCATCAGTACACGAACAGTGGATGGTCATCGGAATAACCTTCTCTTAAAAACTGAGTCAAAAAACATTGCTGGACTTGTACTTTACGCAATCGACAAAGGAATCTATCGGATCTAATCTTCTTTTTTCAAAACAATCCCATCCGCAGTAAATCCTAATTCAAACTTAGGCTCCGTGATTTTATCAATCTCTTCTTGAGACTTCCCAGCGTCTTCTGCAAAGTGCTGCAACAATTCAACAGATACTGTATCGTTGAATGCTGTTCCATGGAAATATGCTTTTGTACCTGGCTTCGTATCTGGTGGAATTGTAAAGTGATCTTTAAAGCGTACCATGAATGTTTCTCCGTTTCCWGCATCCACATTTACCCAACATCCTGCTTTAGAACAAACCTCTAGAATTGTTCCTTCGAACGTGTATTCTGTTGGGGCCATCATCTTCTCATTTACCTCAAGCACTTTATCAACTCCTACTGCTTTTTCTGGAGCAACTTTAACAGCTCCATAATTYTTYCCTAAGTTTTGAAAAGAATTRTTTCCTGTCATTTCCTTCGTGTCGCTACAAGAAGCGGTAAGTACGACTGCTGCGATTAGTGCTAAATAGGTTYTCATGATTGTTGATTTTACACAAATATCCGAAGAAATTCTGAAAAGTTGGGCACAAAAAAAATCCCAATCTCGATTGATGTCGAAACTGGGATTTAAAATATATTGAATCCGCTCTATTGTAAATAGCTCGTCATAAAATCGCCTACTGAGATTACCTTTCCGTCAACATCTACGTGTCGTACACCTGAAGCAACTAAAAAACGCATAATAACAGCACGTCCTCTGGTATCGTTTTCAACCATCGCCAGACTTATCTTTTGTGTTGATTCATCAAAGTTTACCTTGAAATAGTGCGTATAATAGCTTGCCGCTGCACTAATATCAGCTTCTGTTTTTCCGTTGAAAATAAAAACATAYTCTCCTTCGGTTTTGCTTTTCTCTAATTCAGCTGATCCTTCAGTCATTGCAATTTCAGTCGCCTCTTGAGCAAACCCAATTGTCGCAAATCCGACAAGAAACATCAAAGTATAAACTAATTTTTTCATGGTTCATTTTTTAATTAGACGAAACAATTCATCTAAAAGTTGTATTGTTGTAAAAGCTAATCTACAATTTTTTTGCCAATTTTAATTCAATGAGTTCTCTATTACCATATAAAACCAAAAACGCCATCGAAGCAGGCTGTGATGAAGCAGGTAGAGGTTGCCTTGCAGGCCCTGTTGTCGCGGCAGCCGTGATTCTTCCTGCAGATTTTCGGAATGAATTATTAGATGATTCAAAAAAATTAACTGAGGCGAAAAGAAAAGCACTTAGACCGATAATTGAAAGAGAAGCATTGGCCTATGCCGTATCTTTTGTTGACGAAAAAGAAATTGACGAAATCAACATTTTGAACGCCAGTTTCACCGCGATGCATCGTGCTGTTGATCAACTAAAATTGCGACCAACATCTCTTTTAATTGACGGCAATCGTTTCAATCCTTATCCTGAGATCCCTCATGACTGTATAATTAAAGGGGATGGAATCTATTTATCCATTGCTGCCGCATCGATTCTAGCAAAAACATACCGTGATGACTTCATGGAAAAGCTCGACTTAGAATTCCCAATGTACGGTTGGAAAAACAACAAAGGCTATCCAACAGTTAAGCATCGCGCAGGGATTTTCGAATATGGCGATTGCAAATACCACAGAAAGACATTTACACTTCTCTCGCCTGAGCAGCTTTCACTCTTCCCTTAAGACCTCGATTCGATTCTTAAATCGGGTACAGGTTTAAAACATTAGATTGTTCATTTTTAAATCGAATCAACAACTTCTCCGCTAGCATTCTACCTATTTTTGATAGAAATAGCTCTTCATGTATAAACGCGTTCTTCTTGGAATTTTATTTCTTGTCAGCATTTCATGGATCGGATTTATCGGATTTGGAATTTTCACGGCAACAAATGACTACTCTGAAGTCCACGTTTTCAATATGGATGATAGTCAGGTTCTCATTGTTAATCGATCAAATGAAGTAAACTTCAATGCCATCGAAGGATTTGAATCAAGCCCCAACTTTGAAGTTGCCCAAAAATTAAATCAATCGTACAAGACTGGTTTTTTTAGTTTGAATCGAGCACATTTCATCCTCGTTAGCTCATCCAATTGGGATGCAAAGACAATTAAGGAACTATTTAACCAGGAAAATCTAACAGTAAACTCTGACAAGAGATCATTCTCCTTTAATGAATGGTCCGGTACCTATAAAAAAGATCGACTCTACGTAACGCAAAAAACATTCGAGCTGAATGAAGAAGCCCTCGATGATTTCATCTATGATAAAAAAGCCAGCGCTTCTGTTCTGAACTTTGGAGAAAAAAACGTGATTGAATCTGTACTAGATGTCTATTTCAAAGCAAAAGGCAAAGTAGATTACATCACACGAAATCAAAACATCAAACAAGGAAATCAAGTACGCGATGAAGAATTGTTTGGAAGCTACGTGAGCAGGAAAGTCAGTACATATCATTTCTACGAACGTGATTATTATGCCACTCTCGATGAAAATTACGTCAATGGTCCGATGATTAAATGGCTACAGTCCGGATTTGTGGAAGTAGATTATGCAGGGGAGAAAGTATTAATCAGTGATTACATCGATGGACAAGATCCAATACTCATTCTAAACGACCTACAACAAACAATAGATGCCTCTTCCTTTAGGACTCCATTGACTTCAACCTTTCCCAAGCCTGGAAGTTCTTACATAGTCAAGTACTTGGAAGATTTGGTTGTCATTTCACACAAAGAGGAAATCTGCGATCAATTCATTGCAGACTACAAACTCGGGAATACTATTTCACAAAACAGTTCTTCACGGAAACGAATGTTCGGTGATTTGCCTCAATCGGTATCAGAGCGTTATATTTCGAATGGCATTCGTCAGTCGAAGGCTGTTTATAAAGGATACCTTCTCGAGACTAAGTTCGGAAAATCTGAAGTACACGCGGTTGTTCAAGATCAATCGATCGCGATGACCTGCAACTTTGACATTATTGATTTTCACGCATTCAAAAAACCAGGAAAACTTGTTGCACTTGGATCAAAAGGAGAATTACACTTCTTCGAAAAGGGGAAACTATCTTGGAAAAAATCACTTGACAGCAAAGCGCTTGGGAAAATTCAGGTTGTTGAACTTCATGGAGGAGGAGAAGTACATATTCTCTTGAATACCGAAGACGAGATTTTTCTTTGGGACCTCAAAGGAAAAGAGGCTCCTGGATTCCCAATCAAGCTTGAAAATCCAGCTGTCAACGAAGTAAAGTTTTACCGCTGGAAAGACCAGAGCTATTTCCTTATCACAAGTGACGACAAGAAGACCCTTCAATTCGACTCCGAGGGGCGGGAACTCGCTTTGTTTTATTCTAAAATTGTCCCATCCAAAAAGATTGATGTTTGGTCGAGCCAAGGTCGATTATTCTTTGGGTTCAATTCCACAACAAACTTCGAAATGCTTGAGGTGGCGAAGAACAAAGAGCTTCGATTGTTTCCCATTCCTTTAAATAGCCAATCTGTCAAAACTCCAAATCAACTCATGCATTATGGCATTGATGCAGATAGACTTGTTCGAATGGATCAAAAAGGATCAAAAACTGTTTTTGAAAAATATGCCAAGGGAAAACTTCTTCCCATTACTGAAGGATCTAAGAACCCAACGCTTATTGTTCAATCAAGAAACACCTTGCATTTCATCAATCAAAAAGGAATTGAATTCGGAAAACTTCGCATGCCATTCAATGAAATTGAGGGTGTCAATCATTTTCTCCTGAATTCTGGAGAAAGCGTAGTTACCATTATTGATGGTCTAGAGAATAATGTATATTTGTACAATATGGCTGGCACCAAATTGATAGACAGATCACTCGAAGGTAAAACGAAAGTGAACGTTTCCGTAACTGGTAAAGGTCTAATGATAACTACAGTGGTTGACAACTATGTCATCCAATATTTTGAAAACTAAAAACATTTGTACAGAATGAGAACATTAAAACGTTTAGCATTACTTGCTGTCGTGACACTTTCTTTCTCCAGTTTCGGACAAAACTACTTGGGAGTTCACAGCAGCAATTTTGGAGGAGTTATGGCAACCGACCTTCAACCTGCGAGCTTTGTAGATGGAAGATTTAAGGTCGACCTTAATTTAGGGAGTTTCAACTTTGGTATGTGGACCAACGCAGGTTACTTTGACTCAGGCGACATGCCTAAATGGTGGGTAAAATCGTTTAAGGCAGATGAAGCTGGTGGTCAATCAATTGGTACCGTTTCTGGCGGATCGAATCCTCATAATGATTGGATGCTTCCAGATTCAACATTCATGGATCGCTTCATTGTTCGACCATACTTAGAAGATGACGCAACCAGAACATTAGGAATTTACAACAATGTACAGGTAGATGTATTGAACTTCATGTTCCATATCAACCCTAAAATTGCGGTTGGTTTTGCAGCGAAATTTAGAAGTGTCACAAACATTGATGATCTCGATCCTAAATTGGCAATTCTTGCAGAAAATGAGTTGGACGTCAGCTCACTTTGGAATCAAAAATTCAATGAGCAATTATTAGATGTGAATCACATGTCTTGGATGGAATATGGTTTCATCTACTCTCAAGTTTTGAAAGATGATGGTGAGCACTTCATGAAAGCTGGAGGTAAAGCCAAATGGCTTTCAGGATATACTGCTGCTTATGTACACACGAACAATTTCGAATACAATTTAGCAAACAGTGATACTACTCAATATTTAAAAGGTGATTTCTCATATGGTTACTCGAATAACCTTGATGATCTTGGTTCAGAATCTGGAATGCCAAAAGCGGCTTCGAAATTTGGTTTGGGATTAGATCTTGGATTCGTTTACGAATGGCGTCCAGATTGGAAAGAGTACAAATACGATATGGATGGTGAAACAAACATCTGGAGAAGAGATCAAGAAAAGTACAAGATCCGTGTTGGAGCTTCTATTCTTGATATCGGTGGAATGAAATTCCAAAAAGGTGCAATCACATCTGATTTCAGTATTGACACTGATCAGTTATTCGATTTAACTGTTTTTGACGACGCAAGTGGATTTGCTAGCTTCGATTCAATCGTTGATAGTTTGACAACTGTAGCGGGTAACGGTTGGAACACTGCTGAGAGTAAAGCAACGTTCTTTATGCGTACACCAACTGCTGCAAGTTTCCAATTCGATTACCACATTTGGAAATACTTCTATGTTAACATGACTGGAATTTTCAGTGTGAATAACAGAAAGAATCCACATCGTGTTCGAGTAGCGAATCAAATTTCGATTACGCCAAGCTTCGATCATTCATGGTTCGGTCTTCACTTACCGTTCTCTTACAACAAGTACTCTGGACTTAAATCTGGTATTGCGACTCGTTTAGGACCACTTACAATAGGTGTTACCGATTTCAGAACACTTTTTGCAGCCGGAAAAATCAAAGGAGCTGAGGTTTATGCTGGATTGAGAGTTCCGATTCTATATATTCACCCTAGTGATATTGATGGCGATCTTGTATCTGATAAACTAGATGACTGTTTAGTTGTTCCTGGAATTTGGGAATTCAAAGGTTGTCCTGATACTGATCGTGATGGAATTAAGGATATGGATGATTTATGTCCAAATACTCCAGGTTTAGCTGAGTTCCAAGGTTGTCCTGATACTGATTCAGATGGTATTCCTGATAAAGATGATAAATGTCCAGATGAAGCTGGTGACATTGCATTCGACGGATGTCCAGATCGCGATAATGATAGCATTATTGATTCGAAAGATGATTGTCCTGATGTTCCTGGTCTTGCTGCATTCAAAGGTTGTCCTGATACTGATGGTGATGGTATCAAAGATGAAGACGATGCGTGTCCAAATGTTGCTGGTCCTTTAGTAAACAACGGTTGTCCTGATACTGATTCAGATGGTCTATTTGATTTTATCGATGACTGTCCAACTGAATTTGGACCGAAGGAAAACAACGGTTGTCCTTGGCCAGATACGGATGGAGATGGTTTGTTAGACAAAGACGATAAGTGTCCTAACATTGCAGGTCCTTTAAACAATGACGGATGCCCTTACATCGATACTGATGGAGATGGTGTCTTGGATAAAGACGATGATTGCCCTACAGTTCAAGGTCCGGTATCGAATAAAGGTTGTCCTGAAATCGAGAAAGAAGTTGAAGAGATCTTACAAACAGCGTTCGAAAACCTTGAGTTTGAGACTAGCCGTGATGTAATTAAGGCAAGCTCAATTCCATCATTGACTAAATTAGCTGAAGTATTAGTTAAGAAGCCAGATTGGAAACTACAAATTGCTGGACACACAGACAGTCAAGGTAATGATCAAAACAACTTGATCCTTTCTAAGAAACGTGCTGAAGCTGTGAAAGCATTCATGGTAGCTAATGGAATTAATGGTGATCGTTTAAATACACTCTACTTCGGAGAGACGGATCCAATTGCAGACAATTCAACTGCTGAAGGACGTCAACGTAACAGACGTGTTGAAATGAAAATTATTTTTAACTAGATAATAGTCAAAACAAAAATACAAGCCGGTTCCTTCTCTTGAGGGAATCGGCTTTTTTATGCTCAATATTCTCTCGGAAGTGTAATATAAATATTCACAGCCTGTAGAATACATATTCACTAAGTGTGGGTGGTATTTTCCGCACTAGGATCACTATATTTAAGGGAATTAAACCGGAACAATGAAATTTCTACTTAAGCTACTCTTTCTACTACTCTCTTTAGTTGCAATCGTGCTCATCATAGGGCTTTTTGTTGACGGTAAATTTTCAGTGAATCGATCCATTGAAATCAATCAAGCGCAAGCCAAGGTTTTTGAATACATCTCACAATTGGAGAATCAGCAAGAATATGGTGTTTGGCAAAAGAAAGATCCGAATATTTCGATTAAAACATCCGGTACTGATGGAACTGTAGGATTCATATCTTCTTGGGACAGTAAAGTGGAAGACGTTGGCAAAGGTGAACAAGAAATCATGAAAATTATTGACGGTAAACTCATTGAAACAGAAATCAGGTTCAAACGACCAATGGAAGTTACAAGCCAAGTATTCCTTGAATTGACTGAGGTGTCGGAGAATTCATGCACTGTGAGTTGGAGATTTGAAGGTGAAAGTCCATATCCTTTCAACATTCTCGCTTTATTCATGAACATGGATGAGGAGATCGGTCCTGATCTCGATAAAGGATTAAAAAACTTGAAAATCATTTTAGAATCACAGAATAATTAAATTGCGCTACGAAAAACAATTTTTTCTGGCTAATTTTAGAGAGTGATCAACCTTCAAAAGAAACACCGTTTCATTCTTAGTATTCTCTCGGGGATTTTACTCGTACTTTCGTTTCCATATTCTGGGAGCCTCACACCTTTGGTGTTTGTCGCATTTGTACCTCTCCTATTGGTGGAAAGCTATATTACAACAAAACGCTATCGATCTCGAAAAGTATTCACCCACGCCTTCATCACTTTTATCATTTACAATGTAGGAACAACTTGGTGGGTATGGAATGCAGATGCTTCTGGTGCTGTTTTGGCATTTATCGCAAATAGCCTACTCATGGCGATAACCTTCTACTTATTTCACCTCACGAAAAAGTATGTTGGTGCAAAAGAAGGCTACATCTCGCTACTTATTTACTGGATCGGGTTCGAATATTTGCATTTCAATTGGGAAGCATCTTGGACTTGGTTGACATTAGGAAACACTTTTTCAATCGTACCTTCTTGGGTACAGTGGTATTCATATTCTGGCGTTCTCGGAGGGTCCTTTTGGATTCTTTGCATCAACCTCATCATTTACCGCGTTTATCAGAATCTTTGGATTAAAGGAGAAAGCTGGAGGATTCAAACTCCCCTATTTATTGTTGCGGGTGCCTTTTTCGTGATTCCTATGACGATATCGCTGATCACTTACGCGACATACGAAGAAGAAAAAAATCCTTTTGAGGTCGTAGCAATTCAACCAAATATTGATCCGTACAACGTTAAGTTCAGTTCCCCTCCGATGGAGCAACTCCAAAAAATGGGAGAGCTAATATTGAGTAAAGCCACGAAAAGCACCGATCTTATTCTCGCTCCAGAAACGGCAATCAGCCGTTCATTCGACGAAAAAATATTCAAACGCTTAGGATACTATCCCTATTTAAAACACATTCAAACCCAATTGGACAATGTTCCAATCTGCATTGGAGCATCGACGGTCCTATTTTTCGACAAGAAAAACTCACGATCGTCACGCCTATTTAATGGAGGTCCTGGCTTTATCGAATATTACAACACGTCGATCTTCCTCGATGAAAACAGTGAACCGCAGTTCATTCATAAGTCAAAACTAGTTCCAGGCGTTGAGAGCATTCCCTTTTCAGATTACCTCCCATTTTTAGAGGATATTGCGATTGAAAATGGAGGAACTAGCGGAACACTCGGTACTGAACCTCATGCAAAAGTCTTTTATGGCAAGGATGTTCGCATCGCGCCCGTTGTCTGCTACGAATCCATTTATCCAGGCTGGGTTGCAGAACAATGTAGAAATGGTGCCCAACTCATCTGCATTGCGACCAATGATGGATGGTGGAAAGACACGCCAGGCTACAAACAGCACTGTAGCTTCTCTAGTCTTAGGGCGATAGAAAATAGACGCTCAATTGCACGTTCTGCCAACACAGGCACGAGTTGCTTCGTTAATCAACGTGGAGACATTCATCAAGCCACAAAATGGTGGGAAGTTGATGTCATCAAAGAAACACTTAACCTAAATTCGAAACAAACTTTTTTCACAACTTACGGCAACGTAATGGGAAGAAGCTTTGCTTTCGTTGCCGCCCTTCTCATTCTATTTACTTTTGTTAAACGCTTTAAAAAATATAGATCTTCTTAATGGCAGCAAATTCAGAAATAGATGTAAATGCACTGGTAGAAGATCACAGCGATTACCTGTTATCGTTTGCTATGTCAAAATTGAAAGACATCGATCTAGCGAAAGATTTGGTTCAGGACACCCTTGTTTCTGCCATCACAAAGCTGGATACGTTCGAAAATCGAAGCAAGTTGCGAACTTGGCTTACGAGTATTTTAAACAGAAAGATCATCGATCACTGGAGAAAGGCGGAAACACGCTACACTGATCCAGTTTCATCCTTCTTCGATCAAGATGGTAACAAAGGTCATTGGCTCGAATCACAAGGAAACAACAGGACCTTAGAAACGGTTGAGGATAAAATTACAAAAGAAGAAACAAACATGGAGCTTGCTGATTGTTTGGAGAAATTACCCACGAAATGGAAAGGTGTCGTCGCTTCAAAGTACCTAGAAGAAAAAGATAGCGAAGAAATCTGTAAGGATTTTGACATTACATCCTCTAATCTTTGGGTAATTATCCATAGAGCCAAATTGGTTCTTCGTGATTGCCTACAAACCAAATGGACACTGTGAAAAACTGCGAACAAATAACCCTCGACTACGAGAAAAGCAAGTTTCAAACGCTTTCAGTAAAGGACAGGCTTCAGCAAAGGGTGCATCTCAGTATATGCACAAAATGCCGACGCTACATGAAGGATAGTAAAAAATTGGATATGTGGCTGAAACGCCGATTTGAAATATCTGAAGAAGTTCGATTTTCTGCTCAGGAAAAAGAGGCAATGAAAAATAAATTAAAATAATCTCGATTAAAGTTCAAGTGCATCTAAAAAGGACTGTTTTAATTCCTCAAAATCCCACTTTGAATCTGAATAATACGTATTCCCCGAATCAACCACTAACCCATTGACCATCTCCATCAAAGAATCTGTGGTATAAAACAACGAAGTATTCTTAAAATCACTGTACTCGGAAAATGATGCTTCCATTAAAAGCGGTTTCTTAAATCCAAAGGCGAGATTAAACGATCCTGAAATTTGAAATTCGTACAAGGAATAGGAATCGTGTGCTGGATGAATGAGTGGAAGAATGTAATCTGATGCCTTCAGCATTCCATAAAACTCATCTGTTTCAATAAAGGAATCCCAGAGGACAACATTTTGTTCTATTCCCAATTCTGCAATTCGCTTCTTGACGTACGATCCGTCACCATCGGAATGTTCACACCGACCTAGAAAAAGTAATTTAATGTGATCACGAATCCCATTTTTTTCAATCGAATCGAATAAGGTATCATAATCTCGTCGGCTCAATTCAACCTGTCCAGGGATGCAAATCCAAATTTCTTCTGCCTTTTTTTCGAAGTGGCGCGAAGGGTAATCAGGATAAAAAACGGTATAGAGCGGATGCAAATTCACGGTTTTCTTCACCTCAGCATCGACTTGATCAATCAAATAATCGTTGAGCACAAAATAGCCATCTAAATTCCGTGTGATGACTTTTTGCGAGTGGCTCCCTTTCAATTTGCGCAAGTTATGGATCACGCCAAATCGTTTGACATTTTTCGGCTTTGGTAAGAGAAATAAATTCTTGAGTACGTTTCCTTGAGCTGTATTGAAAATAATGCGATCAAATTCCCCCTTCACGAGGATTTTCCGAATAATCCTAAGGTCAACCCATTGCTTCAACCCACTTCGGAGCTCAATGAAGCGAACAGCGTCCAATCTATAAAAATAATCCACATTGGACTTCAAGGAAGTGTTGCAAATTAGGGTGACGTGATGACCATCCGCTTTCAAATAACGAATTTGCGCATAGAGGCATTCGTCGTGCGAACCGCCCATTTCAACTAATGCTATTTTTTTTACTCCGCTCATTGTGATTCAAGATTACGGATACTCGCTGATTTGACCAAAAAAATTCGAGAAAACTGGAAATTTACTTCCAAAGGCGCGTTAAGGATAGCAGCAGAAAGTCCTTCCGATAGCAATCGGGAGGCTTTTCGCGGATAGCCTGCCCCGCACATTTACCGTCGGGGAACGCAAAAAAAACACTACCGTCTTGGCAAGCAATTAAAGATCCAACACGGTGAGACCTTTAATTCGTTTCAAGATCATCAATCGAAGACAGATATTTTATCACGGAGATAAGCTGTATTCATCTCCCGTAGATCGGCGTTGTAATTTTCAATGAGTAATTGCATTGCCAAGGCCAAGACTTGCTCTTCGGTAACTTTTACTCCTGTGGCATGGCTCAAGACATCTGCAATGTGCGTTAATCTCTCAGCGTCCATTGAAAAAGCCGAAAGTGCTTCACTTTGTCCAGACTCAATCTCCAATCCATTCAAATCTTTTACCAAAGACTGACTTGTTGGTGACTTCGTAGTACTGGAACTCTGTGCAATAGGAGCTTGGTAAACTTCTGGATTTTCCTGACGAATACTTGTCGCTACAGGATGATTCCCACTGACTTTTTTCCCAGGAGTGAGTAAATCCAAATTGTCATAGATCTTCGTATCAATCAATTTCCAACTCCCATTTTTATTCATTCGATAATGCTTCGCTTCAACCTTTCGTCCATGCTTAAAAATTGTTTTCTCATGACTTTCCGAATAATGCTTGCTTTCAGTTTCAACTAATCGCCCCTGCTGATCGTACCGAAATTCAATCGTCTCGTCTTCATCGTAGGTTGGATTATTGTCCTCATCCCAAGATGGTGAACCAAATACAATTCGAATCACTCGACCATTTCGATCTACCGTTTTGTAGAACACACTGCTATTGACAAAGACTTTTTCTATTCGATTGCCATTCTGATCTCTTCCTGTCCAGTTCACAACACGATCGGGGCGAAGGTTCTCACCATGCTTCTTGATATCAAAGACAAATTCTCCAGCGCGCTCATATTGCCAATCTGCTAATCTCCCTTTATGGGAACTTGATGAAATTTCCCGGTCGTTTGCATCAAATTCATAATCCACTCTTGTCCGTGTTCGGTTTGGATAATCGTACGTTGTGCGAGACATTGAATTTACCAAACTTCCATATCCCGTATATTTCACGCGGAAATAACTACGGTTATTGCGTTCGTCGTAACCCTGAAGCATGTATCGAATTTCCTTCCAATTCCCTTCCGTTTGCGAAATGTAAGACCGGCCTTCTACTTCATACCCCTTTTGATTGAATTTTTGCGTCTCTTTTTCATAGCCCTGTGTATAGATGTAAGCAATTCGCTCAACCATCATGTTGTTCTCGTAGCGATATTTATCTGACATCCGCATCCGCACTCCTCCAGGGAAATAGTGTGAATTTTCCAAGAGACGCATTTCTTGGTCATAATGAACTATTGAAATTCCAAAATCACTTACATGTTTGCGCGAGATCGAACCATCAGGGGGAAAGGTGAAAATTGTGGTCTGTGCAAAAATTGGGGTTGAAATCCACACCACTATTCCAATGAAAATTATTCCTGCTACAATCTTTCCTGATCCTTTCATATTCCTTGATTTAAGTCTAATTCATGCGCTTGAAAATTCAAATAGCATGCCATACAAAATCAATGTGCTATTCTTTGATTGATTTAACTAGCTTTGTTCGTGATGAAAAAATGGTCTTTATCCAAGTGGACGCTAGCAATAACGATGTTGATCATGGTCTTGGTTTCCAATAATTTAAATTGGACGAGAGATTCCTGGAAAGGAGTTATTGAGGCAGATGCAAAGGGATATTTCGCTTACCTGCCAGCGACCTTTGTTTATGGGGATTTGAATTATGGGTTCTATGATGACATGGAGATGGACAAATATTACGATCCGAATTTCTATTTCGATTACCGATTTCAAACCGAAGATGATCGCTATTACAACAAGTACTTCTGTGGTTCCGCAATCGCAATGAGTCCATTCTACCTAATTGGGCACGTAATTGCCAACAGCAGTGGATATGATGCTGACGGTTACTCATATCCCTACATCGTTTCTATCACTCTAGCTGCGCTCTTCTATTTATTCTTAGGACTACTGTACCTGCGCAAGACAATGACGCTTTACGAAATCTCCGAGCGAAATAAATCCGTTGTTCTATTGGCTACTGCATTTGGAACAAATCTCTTTTATTACGCGATTGTTGAACCTGGGCTATCTCACATTTATTCCTTCGCCTTTGTTTCAATGTTCATCTATTTCGCCAAGCGTTATTTCATTTCATTTGAGAAAAGATACGTGATTTATCTAGCCGCAACGCTTGCCATAATCATACTTATCCGACCTGTGAATGGATTGATTATTTTTAGTTTACCATTAATTGCAGGGAACTTTTTACGCTTGAAGAATGGACTCCAATTCTTGCTCCAACATGGTAAGGTTCTATTATACGGTCTTCTAATAGGAACACTGATTTTAGCCATTCAATTGCTCGTATATAAACTCTCAACTGGACAATTTTTCATTTATTCCTACGGAACAGATCGCTTCTATTTCCTTGATCCACATATGATCGACATCCTTTTCAGCTATCGGAAAGGCCTGTTTTTATATACTCCAATTTACCTTATCGCTGTTCTTGGTGTCTTCGTACTTTGGCGCTCAAGAAAATTTGAAGTTCTCTCGTTTCTGGGATTCTTTCTCCTCATTACCTATGTTCTATCCTCTTGGTGGATGTGGTATTATGGCGGAAGCTTTTCATCTCGCGTCTACGTTGAATTCCTTCCTGTGTTTATGATTCTACTGGCTTTATCCTTACACGAATTACGCATTCGATGGACCAAATTCACTTCTGTTGCAATAATTGTATTACTTATTGGTTTATGCCAAGTTCAAACGTATCAGTATCGATATGGTGAAATTCATTGGTCAGAAATGACAAAAGATCATTATTGGAATGTATTTTTGCGAATCGATCGCTTGATGTAAGATCAACGAACTATATTTGAACTATGAGTAAAACGCTATCAATTGTCATTCCAGCATACAACGAAGAGAGAACAATCCATGAAATACTGGATGCCGTTCGAGCAGTAGAGCTCGATGGTGGTATGAAAAAGGAGATCATTATTGTTGATGACTGTTCAACAGACAATACGATGGATCGATTGAATGCATATAAGGCTCAATATCCTGAGATGGGTTTGAGCTTATTTAAGCACGAAGTGAACAAAGGAAAAGGTGCTGCATTACACACGGGAATTGATAAAGCAACTGGTGATTACATCGTCATTCAAGACGCTGATTTGGAATACGATCCACAGGAATTCAACTTGCTACTTAAGCCAATTTTAAGGGGAGAAGCAGATGTTGTTTACGGATCACGATTTGTTGGAGGACATCCTCACCGGGTTTTGTTCTTCTTCCATACAATTGGAAATAAGTACTTGACATTTATGTCGAACTTGTTCACTGGAATCAACCTTACAGACATGGAGACATGTTACAAATTGTTTCGATCAGACCTCATCAAAGGAGTTCGCTTGAAAGAAAAGCGTTTTGGTTTTGAACCAGAAGTTACTGCGAAAATTTCACGTATTAAAGGTGTTCGAATTTACGAAGTCGGAATTTCTTATTACGGTAGAACGTATGAAGAAGGGAAGAAAATTGGTTGGAAAGATGGATTTCGCGCTCTGTGGTGTATCATGAAATACAACATTTGGTCGCGCAAGTAATTACAATTGATTATTTCAAGTCAATCACACCGATCATTTCCTTCTGTCCCGAAACCGAATAAATGATGATCTCGCCTGTTCGATAATTTACAGCGAACATCTTTGGAACCACAAGTGTATTGCTTTGATCTCTTGTCAAAAAGCTCGTCCGAACGGATTCACCCGATTCTAAATCTATTGACGTTAAAGCAACAGCATTTCTTCTGCGGCTATAATTTGCAGATTGCAATCTTTCAGGATCTAAAAAGTTACCCGAGCCGTCATAATTCTGAAGGTTATCGTTGAAGATGAAATAAACTTTCCCTTTGTCAACAAAACTCTCGAAACTACTGTACGGTCCACCATCATTTATTGAAACTTGATCTTTCTCGATCTTTTTCACCCACGAGAACGTGCCCGTCGTGTCTATTTTATACACAATAATGTCATTGTAATAATAGTAGTACATGTTCGATGACTGATCACTTCTCCCATCAGAATTGGTTCTAACCTGTACATAGTATTGCTCCATGGTTCCAATTATACTTCCGTCTTCGAGAAAGGTAACATCACGCATCGTGTAGCTAAACAATTCAGGATCGCCCTTCCCTTGTTTTTTTCTTCTTTCCGCTCTTCGTAAGGATCGATCAGACCATCCTTGAGTAATGAATTCTTCTTCAAACTTTTGGAATCCCTCCTGCACCACTTCTTCGGTATCAAGATTCAATTTTTGGTAAAACACCCCTGCGACTCCAGATTGGTCGTTGTTGCTGTAAATCCCAGTTAAGGTGAAGATATTGTCATCGCTTGAAGACATCGCTAACGCCACAACTGGTCGTCCATCAAGGTCAAGTGTAAAGTCTTGTAATCCGAGATCATCATTCAGTCGATAAATATGTAAGGCTTTGTAATCTTTCTTTGCTGCAAAAAGCGTTTTACGTTCCGACTTTTCAAATTCCGACAGGCAAATAAAGTAATCGCCCGAGTTAGAGATAAGGTGCTCATGAATTTGCGATAACTCTGGAGGGAAGGGCAATTTGTA
>NVXP01000080.1 GCA_002733985.1 Fluviicola sp.
TGTGCTTGGCGAAATCAATTTTGGTTTGATGAGTTAGAAGCTCTTGAATTTTGTGAAATATTGCTAATTTGGTCGGTGCCTAACCGCAATATTCGATCTAAATTGTTTGTTGTCGGAAAATTGGGTGGAAATTATAGGGGAGATATACGTCGTGGTGTTTATCCTATTGTTAGCAACAATAAAATAGAAAATGGAAAAAATACCGACAATATTCGACAGGAACTGGGAAGGAGATAGGAAGGTAAATTCAACCCTTGTAGTTGCAAATTTTGACTTCAATAGTGCAATTGCCACAGAAAAACTTGATGGGACAAATATCCGAGTTACAGTGAGGAATAGTACAGTAGTTAGAGTTGAAAAAAGAAGAAACCCGAACAAGGTTCAAAAAAAACAAGGAATAAAAGATCCTTGGTATGTTGATACTGACGAATATGATAATGCTGACGCTTATATATTTGAAGCTGTTAAAACAACTGACTTCACGGATGTGCCTGACGGAGAATGGAGTGCTGAAGCTTTAGGTGAAAAGATTCAAGGAAATCCTTTGAAATTGGAAGGACATAAACTTTTTTTATTCTCTCTAAATAACTGGAAAGAACAAGTCGTTTATCAAAATGTTCCAACCGACTTTAAAGGACTTAAAAAATGGCTTCCAGAACAAAAAAGCATATTTGGAAATGATTGTGGAATTGAAGGAATAGTTTGGCATAATTTAGCTACTGGTGAAATGTGCAAAATCAAGATTAAAGATTTTAATTATAAAGAATAGAACCAGTTGCTAACACTGTATATGAAATCATAACACTCTGCGGGATGTTGCGCAACATACACTAACCGTAAGCCATTAAAAAAAGATGATACTAATTTTAATACTTTTCGGAATTCCATCGATTCTTCTTTCAGTTGATTTTGTACACTACCTTGTTACAGGAAAAAGACTTTATCACTCCATGATGAATCATGCCCTAGAAATTGGTGCATTAATTTTGCTTCCATTATTTTACTTACGAGCAATTGACTATAATACAAACGATTGCTGCTCAGATAGCGCTACTTTTTCACCTGACCATAGTCTAATTATATATGTCTTAATTATCACGTGTGTTGTATGTTATTTTGTATCCACATTCAAAAAAGTGATCATTAGCCCTATTATAGAAACATTAATTAACTCTATACTACTTGGTGGGATTGTATTCAATGTTTTTATAGCTCTACAAATTGAGCAGCCATTTTGGTTATTGGGTAACTTACCCATTATCATACTTTTTGTTTTCGAATTAATAAAAAATCACGGAAAAATTTCAGAATATAGTTTGACACTCGAACATAGATCTTTAAACAAATTAGAAAAATTATCTTGGAATATTTTAAACTCAAAGTTGTTTATTAAAATTCCAACTCTATTGATCTTGTTTCTCCCAATATTGACAGTGTTATCAGGGTTTTTGCTACTCTTTGGTCAAAAACCCGACTCAATAATTAGAGCTTTTACAGACACATATAAGCACGGCTTATCTCAACTCGACTATATGTGTGACAATGTACAATGCGGAGATCACTTCTTATGTTCTGTTGCTGCAAATGGACATAAAAGAATAGTAGCTCCACAAAGACTCGGAGAAAGAAGAGGAAACAAAATCATGTGTAATAGACAATTATTGATTGCTAATGCTTTTGAAGAACTTATTGAGGAGAAAATCCCTAAAACACATCGAAGCATTAGAAACAACTACAATAAAGTAGGTAATCTAATACATCGTTATTACACTATTTTTAATATAAAAATAGTAGCAGATATTGTTTATGTTTTGATGAAACCCTTAGAATGGTTTTTCATTATCACGTTATATACTTTCGACCAAAAACCTGAAAATAGAATTGCAAAACAATATCTTAAACCATTGGACAGGAAAAAAATCGAGGATAAAACGGCTTACATCATTCCTTAAAATACATCACCAAATCGTTTACGGATTCACATAAGTCTATAACTATCTGGATATATTTGGGTTAACATTTTATGGGCTTAAACCAATTTTATGTTTTCCGTAAACGATAAACTCCTTGATTTGTTCGAAGCATGTAGATTCCTGCTTCCAGTGCTGTTAAATCAATAACCATCTGATTCGAATTACCGGTTAAGATAAATGTCTTCGAGGTAACTTCTTTACCCAACATATCATAGAACGCGATTGTATTCGCGCCCGTTCGATCCCCATTTAATGTAATTATTCCTGTAGTTGGATTGGGGAAAACAGCAAGCTCTCCAGTGCGATTCAAGGTGACTGCTTTAGAATAGGTAAACTGTCCATTGTAATCAGTTTGTCTAAGGCGGTAGTAGGAAATTTCAGGTAATGGAGATTTATCTATTGCTGTATAGTGAACAAGACTTGYGGAAGCTCCTTGACTTGGAACCACTGCGATCGTTTCCCATTCATCAAAATCTGTCGTTCGCTGAACTGTGAATAAGTCATTGTCCATTTCTGAAATCGTCGACCATTTAAGATTAATTTGACGTCCTTCATCTATAAGCCCAAAATTCACCAATTCAACAGGTAAGATATTAATCATACTACAAGCTGTGCAATTTGAATACACAGATGCTGCACCAAAAGTAAATCCTCCAGATGTGATCGATGAGCTTCCTTGGCAWACTTGTACATCTGGACTGTTGGTCAAGGTTGCATTTAAGGTTGCGTCAACTGTATAATTTATGGTCCCAGGTCCATTTGGAGCTGTGAATGAGTTCATGTTGTTATTCTCTAAGTGTGATAGATTTAGACAACTATTAACATCTAAACATACACAGCCTGCGGATGCGTTTCCCTGAATATGTAGTGTATGAATGTTTGCCGTTCCAGCATTTATAAAATAGGAAGTACTTGAATTCAGTTCCAGTATTTTRACTCCATTATTCATCTTGAAGGTCGCCCCTGATGCATTATAGATATAGTTGTTGCTGTTCTGTAAAGTAACATTTCGTCTAATTCTGAGAAAGCCCCTGTTCACAATGATAGAATTACCATTTAAGAAAAGCGTATTGGTTCCTTKGATCACTAATGACCCGCCAACTTCAACTTGAATTTTCCCAGAGTTGAAGTTCAAACTATTCAGAACTAGGTTTCCACAGATGCGAATCGTTCCTCCATTTAGATTTATCCCTGATGAAAAGGTGCCAGAACCAGAATACCAAAATGTTTGACCTGAATTTATGTTCAACCCATTAGAGGCCGAGCCATTTCCCCCTGAACAAGAACCCGCAGCTGGAATAGGACTACATTGTCCCAAACTCGAAAATGGCGCTGTACTTAACGATGCTAGGAGGGATAGTACGTACAATTTATTGAAAATTGTTGCAGTTAACTTGAAGGATTTTTCTTGAATGGATTTCAGTTGATTCCCCAAATTCAATTGACGTATTGTAGGCATAATTAGTTTGTAGTTGATCTGTCCCAAAATTAGGGCTGTTTTAATTCAGGATCGATTATCGAACGACAACAAAGTGAAAACCTATTGCCCAAATAGCGTGAACAAAGCGTCAACTTTAGCTAAATACCATGTTATGGATGAGGTGATGCTCGATAAATATACTTATGTCTGAAATGTAACTATAGACGGTTGTGAATAGAGTGATCGAGCCTTCGTTGGGGATTATCAAATGCTTATTGATTTTTTTCGTGAGCATGTTGGGCAAGATGTTGCTCCATTCGAACGACGAGAATTTGGATGGCATTGCTTTATCGGAGGGTTGATCTGTTTTGTAGTGTTTATATGACGTGATTCGTGGGTGTAATTGGTGTGTTTTTTTTATAAATATGTATACTGGTTAGGAGCAACAGGAGGTTTGGGTGCACCATATCTGAGAGATGCCTAAAGTAGGTATCGCCAAAAAAAGGTAAACAGCGCTTTTATATTTATTGTTCTTTTAGTCTTCAAGAACTATCACTCTTTTTAGTGGAAGATTTTTCCTTCACTCTCAATAGTAATTACAAATCCGTACCATGGTTTACCTTCCTTATGACAAGGATAAATCGTCTAATGTCTTTCCTAATATTTTTAGATAATAAATTGTCAATATTTGATGTGTAACCGAAAAACATTAATTCGATTGAGTAGCTACTATTCCGTTTTTTGATTACAAAGGCGGAATCTGAAAAGCCTGTTTAAATAGAGTAGGATTTTAATTAGAAAATATAAGTTATGAGTGCAATTAATATTGTTAAAGCAGCATATGCATCTGAAAATAATGGTTTTGATGTAACAGCTAAATGTCAAGAATTGGTAAATAATGGAAACGATGATATACCTGTGAATAATAACACTTTTGGTGATCCAGACCCAGGTCATGCAAAATACTTCACAATTCTTTATGTTACTGATAAAAGGACTGTAGGGCATGCCAAAGGTTGTGGAGAAGGTACTTCTTTAGATTTGGTGTAAAATTTTATAGATCAAGAAGAGGTTTAATCCTCTTCTTGATTTTTTATCCAATACTTTTCATTCAATAGCCAAGCACATCGTTATGCTTCATAAAAATGTGTTTTTAGAATAACTATCTAGTTTTTCAATTTGTCGTTTCAAACCTTTTTTGTTCTATAAATGCTAAAACCAAAATGTATATAGAGCTATTGTTCAACTATTAAAGGCAGAACACCTTCATGGAGTCTTCCTGAAGATCAACTACCACCTTCATTGAAGGACGGGAATATTCTGAAAAACCTCAAGGAATTCTTATATTCACGATGTGTCAGGGAATTCCCATTCACAAATCTGAAAACCCAATATGCTAAGCACTATGAATAGAAAATCACTTTTAACTTTAGGGTTTCTAACCAGCAGTCTTGTCTGTTTTTCTCAAGTGGTTGAGAAAGATGTTGTAAAAACAGATAAAGCAAACAACATTATTTCTTCTGTAGAAACAGGGATGTATGATGGAACCAAGTCTGAGGATGCAGAAAAGTTTTATGGCTTGGCGGTAGATTACGCAAGAGAAAAAGACACGAAAAATGCTGTGAAATATTATCTCAAAGCAGTTAAAGCTGATCCTGGTTTTGAGGAAGCGTATGATAACCTGGGGAGAGTTTACCGAACTATAGGAGAGTATGAGAATGCTATTGAGTGTTATAAAAAATCTATTGAAATATACCCTTCTGGTGAGATGGCACATCAAAATCTCGCGGTAGTCTATGGAATTCAACAAAGGTACGATGAAGCTCTTGTTCAATATGAAATAATGCAAGAGATATCACCAAAAAATCCTGAAAGTTTTTTTGGTGCCAGCAATATTTATATGCAAAAGAAAGAGTATAATAAAGCTTTGGACAATGCAGAAAAAGCGCTGGAACTATACAAAGCGTCGGATTCTCATTACATCGGAGATGCCTATTACCTAATCGGTTTGATCCATTATTATAGCGATAATCTTGAAGAAGCAAAAAAACACTTACAACTTGCTAAGGATAAAGGTGTCAAACTAAGTCCAAACATAGAGAATGAGTTTTTTGGAAAAGAGGTTTCAACAGAGAAAACCTACAAGCTGGAGAAGCCAGAAGATTACGCTCAATACGAAGAAGAAATCGTGGCTATGGTTAATTGGCTTTCGAACACTCCTGTGTCCGAGATGCCCGACACTCGAAAGGAAATCAATGCATTTTTACTATCATGGTTAACTGGAAGTCCGGACATTACAATTGAAATTTCGGAAAAAATAGTAAGCTATACGGATTGCGGTGAATGTTTATTCCTTTTTATGGGTGGATGGGCAAAATATTCAATAGAATCAGATGACAACAACGCTTTTAATGCAAATTTAGCTGGCACAAAAACAGCCATTAAATTCTATAGGAAAAATAAAAAAGAGCTTGGGAAAAATAAGGCCATTGAAAAGTTAATCAAACTTCAGGACAACAATGAACTCGAAGGCTTCATCCGTTCAAATCTATAATAGATTTAATTCCTAATCTATTTATAGGTGCTCGAGCTTTTCTAGGGGAGAAATTGACAGTTTTTATCCTATTACTGGAATCGAAAAAAAGCGACCGGCATATGCTAAAGAGGCAATGATGTGTATAACAACGCCATTGGTCAAAATCAAATCAAACCAATTGAAAGCATAGCTGAAAAAATGCAACTAATTCTCTCTGAAAAGGATACGCATCTTACAGCAAGGTGATTTTAATAAATACACAATAGATGTGCTTAAATGGCATACTTAATTTCAACTAAACCAACAATTTTTTCTAAACTGCACCTTTGTTTAGCATAGAACCACTCATTGCATGAAAAAGAGAATCACTATTTTTATTTTATTGTCATTAATCGTAAACTGGATTCCATTTGTGTATTTGGTAACATTCTCTTATCCCTCAGGAACAGAATCCGGAATGTACGTGGGAATGGGGAGCGTGATTATTCTTTTCTTTTTTGTCCACGGTATAATATGGACATGTTTATCATGGCTCTATCTCGTTTTTAGGCTGGATGTTTTTCAAAGAAATTTAGTAGCTAAAGGAATAGCCGCCATTCTTCCTTCTCTTATTTTCGCATTAATTGTTTTGCTAACGCTATCCTTTAAAGATTTAGATCCGATTATTCTACCCGTTATTGGAGTTAACATGATGATTGGAATTGGAATAGCAATTACGACGAAACGAGTAAAAAACGCCACACTAACTGAGCCTAATCTGGTTCCCGAAAAGTAACTGTTTACGCAGTTATTTTGTTATGAATCAATATGTTGGGGTAGAGGTCGGAAAACACCATTATGACTAAAATGTTTAGAGAATTTCCATAGGAGTACTTGTTGATTTTGATCCCAATTGAAAATTATTGAGTGATCAGAGAGATCATTGTTTGTATTTGATGAGACACCCTCTTGGCGTTTGTAAGAGATCACCGCCGCGACCTCACGAAGCAAATGGATATGCTTCACATTGATGAAATTAATTTATGATCAATTCTCTCTAGTATAAGAATACTATGAACCTGCCAATTGAATCAAGCCCTCCTTATCCAAAACTTCGATCTTTCGAACATGTGTTTTGACGAATCCTTCGTCCTTGAAGTCTTTCAATAAACGAATCAAAGTCTCGGTAGCCGTTCCAACGAAATTGGCCAAATCTTCTCTCGATAAATTGATGTAGTCCTCTGAGTAAATATCATCCAAAAGAAGCAATGAAGCAGCAAGTCGCTCACGCACAGATTTTTGAGCCATGTTTTTAATGAAAGAAGCGCGGTCAGCCAGCTCTTTGGATAACTCTTTCAAAATCCCATTTCGTAAAGTAGAATTGGTGTCTACCAGATTCAGGAAATCACTTTTTGAAATGAAGCAAATATTGCTTTCTTCCAACGTATTTGCAGCGACCGAATAAGGTTCTCCACTAAACATCGCACGGAATCCTACAATTTCACCTGATGTCGCAACATGGATAATTTGTTCTTTCCCTTCCTCTCCACGAGAATAAATTTTCACTTTTCCATCGTTGATACAGAAAACGCCACGCGGCAAGCTTCCTTCGATAAACAAAGGCTGATCTTTTTTGAAATAGGAACAAGATTTGTTTGACTCAATCGTATCCAAATCATCACCTGTCATTGAGCAGAAGAGTGAATCTTTGCGTGCTAAGCAGTTCTGGCAAGTAACGTGTTTATGCGATTTATTTGGGGGCATGAGGGCGATTCGTTTTACACGATAAAGGTAATAATTAACTTTTTTCTAAGAAGTATGATCTAGATCATTTTTTCGCTGATTCAATGGATTTATTTTTGAGCCATGAATTCTGATCAACGCGCACAACTTATTCGGAAGTATGATGTTCCAGGACCGCGATACACTTCGTATCCTACAGTTCCTTATTGGAAAAATGAACCATTGTCAAATCATGATTGGCTAACAACTATTCGACGCAATCAACAACATTTTGCCAAGAGCGAGGTAAGTGTATACGTTCACTTGCCATATTGTGAAAGCTTGTGTACCTTCTGTGGATGTCATAAACGGATCACAAAAAATCATTCCGTTGAACAACCGTATATCGACGCAGTGATCAAGGAATGGAAACGCTATAAAACTGTTGGATTGCAAGATTCTCAAATCAGGGAGCTTCATTTTGGTGGTGGAACGCCTACTTTTTTCGCCGCAGATGAGCTCGTTAGGTTGGTAAATGCCTTGTTGGAAGATCAAAAAATAGATCCTTCAAAGGTTGAAATGGGATTTGAAGCGCATCCAAATAATACCTCAGAAGAACATTTGGAAAAATTATTTGCACTTGGATTCAGAAGGTTGAGTCTGGGGGTTCAGGATTACAATCCAATTGTTCAGAAAGCGATTCATAGAATTCAACCTTTTTCCCAAGTAAAGAAAGTACATGATTTAGCTCGGAAGATTGGGTACAATTCAATTAGCCATGATTTAGTTTTTGGACTTCCAAAGCAGCGCCTGAAGGATATTCTTTTTACAGTTGAAAAAACCTTGGAATTACGTCCTGATCGAATTTCACTGTACAGCTACGCACATGTTCCTTGGGTAAAGGGAACAGGACAACGTGGATTTGATGACGATGATTTGCCAACGGGCGAAGTAAAGCGGGAACTGTACGAGCAATCGAAATTGAGACTTCTGGAAGCGGGTTATTTGGAAGTTGGAATGGATCACTTCGCCTTAAAGGAGGATTCATTGGCACAGGCATTTCAATCGAAAAATCTGCACCGAAATTTCATGGGATATACGACACAGAATACACCAATGTTGATCGGATTGGGGATGTCAGCGATTTCAGATAGTTGGTTCGGATTCGCACAGAACAAGAAAAGTGTTGAAGCTTATTTGGACAGTGTAAACAAAGATCAATTGCCAATTTTCCGAGGGCATTTACTTTCAGAAGAAGATTTGATTATTCGACAACACATTCTTGATCTCATGTGCCATTTTGAGACAGAACTTGGAGTACATGATTCATTTGATTTCAACATGAATGTTCTACTAAAACTCAAAGAAATGGTTGAAGACGAGTTGGTTGAAGTGGAGGGGGATGTGATTCGAATCACAGAAAAAGGAGTTCCATTCGTGC
This sequence comes from Fluviicola sp., assembly GCA_002733985.1. GTDB lineage: Bacteria > Bacteroidota > Bacteroidia > Flavobacteriales_D > Crocinitomicaceae > UBA4466. The sequence continues at coordinate 9,072 of NVXP01000080.1, forward strand.
GAAATGTGTGCATGATTTTCGATAGAAGTTTGCAGTCAACGAGCAAACGGGAAGGCGTGTTTTCTCGAACAATATGAGCGAATCTTGCTACCACTGCGGTGACGAAGTAATTGGGCGCGGTTATTCACTGGATGATAAATCGTTTTGCTGCAATGGATGCAGAAGTGTGTTTCAACTTCTCAGTGAGAATGGACTGAATTCGTTCTACGAGATGGAAGAAAATGCTGGTTCAAAACCCAAGACCGCCGATATTCATCGCTACGATTTTTTAGACCTCCCAACGATCAGCGATCGCTACATCGACTTTGAAGATGAGAATTCGATCCATGTTGTCCTATTTTTACCTGCAATTCATTGTTCTTCCTGCATCTATTTGCTCGAAAACATCAATAAGATCGAGTCAAATATTTTATCGTGTCAAACGAATTTCACAGAAAGGACGGCGCGAATTATTTTTCTGAAATCAGCGTTTACATTTCCTGATCTAGCTGTTTTGCTAGACAAAATTGGGTATCCACCGAATTTCGAAGAGAAAAAGAAGGTCAATGAATCAATTGATAAGACATTTCTCTACAAAATTGGAGTAGCCGGATTTGCTTTCGGAAGCATCATGCTCTGGAGCTTTCCTGAATACTTAGGGATGGAAAATCTTGACAAGGGCCTACGCTCATTTACATCTTACTTGTCATTTTTCCTTTCAATTCCTGTCCTACTTTATTCAGCAAGGGATTACTACATTTCAGCATACAAAGCGATTCGCTACAAACAAGTCAATATTGACGTTCCAATTACGCTTGGAATTATCGCCTTGTATGCGCAAAGCTGCTACCACATATTTTCGGGTTCTGGTCCTGGCTACATGGATAGTTTTGCTGGATTTATCTTCTTTTTGTTGATTGGAAAGTGGTTTCAACGAAAGACCTATCGTTCCTTGTCCTTTGATCGTGATTATACATCGTATTTCCCGGTTGCCGTACTTAGAGTTGTCGATGAAGAAGAACAAATCGTAGAAATTGAAAAGATTGAAGAAGGCGATCACCTGATGATTCGAAACGATGAAATAGTTCCGTGTGATGTCATTTTACTCTCCAATTCAGCTCAAATTGACTACAGTTTTGTCACAGGTGAATCTGTCCCAGTTTCCATTGCAAAAGGTCAATTGGTTTACGCTGGAGGAAGATTGATTGGAGCAAAGACTCGTTTTCAGGCAAAAAGCAAATCTGAACGAAGTCGTTTGGCCAATTTGTGGAATAAATCCAAGGAATCTGAACACGGGAAATCGAATTCTAAAGGGAGTTGGGATCGACTTTCTAGCTACTTCTTGATCGGCGTTATCATAGTAGCGTCAGCGTCAGCAATTCTTTGGGCATTTATTGATGCGAATCAAATCGTGGTTACAGTAGTTTCTGTTCTCATCGTCGCCTGTCCTTGTGCTTTGGCACTTTCAAGACCTTTCACCTTTGGTAATACGATGAGGAAGCTGGGGAGAAATGGATTATATCTTCAAAATACAGAAGTCATCGAGCAGATCAATTCAGTAACAGATATCGTTTTCGATAAAACAGGAACACTCACGAAAGGTAGTCAGGAAAAGGTTGTTTTTGAAGGAGACAAGCTGTCAGAAATGGAATGGGTAAGTGTGTTGATTCTCGCTAACTCGTCTACGCATGTTTTATCGCGTACAATCGTTCGATGGATTAAAAACAAGGAATTAAAGGTTGATTCGAACCTAGAACTGACCAATTATCAAGAGATTCTTGGTCAAGGAATTCTGGGGGAAGTGAATGGGATGAGCGTGAAAATTGGCAACGCCAAATTCATGGGGCTAGCAAATGGAGACGGAACGTATGTCACAATTGGTGGTGAAGTGAAAGGCAAATTTCTATTCGAATCAGAATTAAGAGATGGACTGGAAGTGATGTTTTCCAAATTGAGTTTAAAATATKCTGTTCACGTGCTTTCTGGTGATTCTGGAAAAGATGCTGCGCTCATGAAATCTGCTTTCCCGAAAATTGAGCATTGTTACTTCAAACAGTCACCAGAAGACAAATTCAATTACACGAAACGTCTCCAAAGTGAAGGGAAACATGTCATGATGATTGGGGATGGATTGAATGACTCTGGAGCATTGGCAAAAGCAGATGTCGGAATTGCAATCTCGGAAGATGTCTTTCAATTTTCTCCTAATTCAAACGGTATTTTAGAGGCAAATCATCTTTACCATTTAACTAGTTTATTGGAGACAAGTAATTTCGCGAAAACGGTATTGCGTATTTGTCTTGGCTTTTCAATTTTATACAATTTGATCGGTCTTGGTTTTGCCATTACAGGTAATCTAACTCCCTTAATTGCCGCTATTCTTATGCCGCTCAGCTCAATATCGATTGTTTTGATTAGCACTGTTTTTATTCATTTTCGGAAGTAGAATTCTCCCGTTTTATAGGGCATTAAAAAAACATGATATAAATCAGGTTTTAGCCTAACATGCATCATAATTTAACCCTTCATTTCTGGGCTCCTTTGTGGTATGGGAATTATCTATTTGATGTTAGTCGTGAGTCTCTTTATTGCGCTGCTTTTCTTGTTTTCATTTTTATGGGCAACGAAAAATGGTCAGTTCGACGATGATCATACACCATCAATTCGAATTCTCTTCGACGATGAAATTATAGTAGAATCAGAACAAATAAATCACACAGAAGACGATGCAAATAGAAAAGTTTAGTTACGACAATAAGATCGTAACGTATTTCGCTTACGCCACCATAATTTGGGGGATTATCGGAATGTTAGTCGGGCTGACTGCAGCCTGTCAATTGGCATTCCCCAACTTTTTTGACGAATACCTAGGGTTTAGTTATTTATCCTTTGGACGAATTCGACCCTTGCACACAAATGCTGTCATATTTGCCTTCGTAGGAAATGGGATTTTTACGGGGATCTACTACTCGCTGCAGCGATTGCTCAAAGCAAGAATGTGGAGCGATAAATTAAGTTATATCAATTTCTGGGGATGGCAATTCATTATTGTTTGTGCTGTCGTAACACTGCCAATGGGAATGACATCGGGTAAAGAATACGCCGAGTTAGAATGGTGGATCGATATCCTGATCCTGATCATGTGGGTTGTCTTTGGTTGGAACATGTTTGCAACGATTATGAAACGACGTGTGAAGCATTTGTACGTTGCAATTTGGTTCTATCTCGCGACATTCATTACCGTTTCTATTCTACATGTTTTCAATTCATTCGAGTTGCCAGTATCAATGTTTAAGAGTTATTCTGTCTACGCAGGAGTCCAGGATGCTCTCGTTGAATGGTGGTATGGACACAATGCGGTTGCATTTTTCTTAACGACACCATACCTCGGTTTGATGTACTACTTTATACCGAAAGCCGCCAATCGACCGGTTTACTCATACCGACTTTCAATTATTCACTTTTGGTCACTGATCTTCCTCTACATTTGGGCTGGACCTCACCACTTACTCTATACTTCACTTCCTGATTGGGCACAAAGTTTAGGCGTTGTCTTCTCTATCATGCTTATCGCGCCATCTTGGGGTGGAATGTTGAATGGTTTACTAACACTTCGTGGAGCGTGGGACCGAGTTCGAGATGATGTAATGCTCAAGTTTATGGTTGTAGCGCTTACCTGCTACGGTATGGTAACGTTTGAAGGACCATTACTTTCCTTGAAAAATGTAAACTCTATTTCTCACTTCACCGATTGGACAATTGCACATGTGCACATCGGAGGATTAGGATGGAATGGAATGTTCACTTTCGGTATGCTTTATTGGTTGTTCCCGAAATTGTTTAGAGTGAAACTTTATTCGAAAAGATTAGCCAATCAGCACTTCTGGATTGCAACACTCGGAGTTATTCTCTACGCCATTCCAATGTACATCGCTGGATTTATGCAAGGGTTGATGTGGCAAGATTTTAAGGAAGATGGAAACCTTGCGAATCCTGATTTCTTAGAAACAGTGGTTGCATTAGAACCATTTTACATCCTGCGAGCTATTGGTGGATTGCTCTTCATAATTGGTACAATTATGATGTTCTACAACCTTGTGAAAACAGCGAGGTCTGGAAGTTTATTAGCGAACGAACCAGCTGAAGCGGTTGTATCTCTAAATGTAAAAGTTAAGGGCGATGATTTCTGGCACCGAGGAATTGAAAGAAAACCTGTTCGATTTATGGTTCTATGCTTGATCGTTATCGCAATTGGTGGATTGGTTGAAATCATTCCTACTATGATTGTGGACAGCAATGTTCCAAGAATCACGGCAGTGAAACCATATACACCACTCGAATTAGAAGGTCGTGACCTCTATATCAAAGAAGGATGCTACAATTGTCACTCGCAAATGATTCGTCCGCTTCGCTTCGAGACGGAACGATACGGGGAATATTCTAAATCAGGTGAATTTGTCTACGATCACCCATTCCAATGGGGATCTAAACGAACAGGACCCGATCTCGCCCGTGAAGGTGGAAAACGAAGTAACTACTGGCATTACGATCACATGTTGAGACCAAAAGTAGTGTCTTATGGAACAGTTATGCCAGCCTACACATGGATGAAGGATAATGATTTTGAGACAGAGATCATGCCGAGGAAAATTAGAGCAATGCAAACCTTGGGTGTTCCTTACCCGAAGGGATTCGATAAAATAGCCGTTGGAAAAATGAAGGTTCAAGCGGAAATTATTGCGAGAGATATCATTACCGATCTGATCAATAATACTCCAAAAGCCGCTCGAAAAGGCATGAATGCTGACGACATGATAAAGAACCTTAAAACGAAAGAGCTCATCGCGGTTATCGCATATCTCCAGCGCCTAGGAACAGATATCAAAAATGTAGCTCCAATAGAAGAAGCTCCAGAAGTCACAGTTGAGAACGATACACTAACGAAATAACACACGAAATTATGTTACGATACATTAAACACAATTTGACAGGAATAGATGGAGTGGACATCTATCCAATGATTTCGCTTCTATTATTTGTAATCTTTTTCCTTGTGATGTTCCTGTATGTCGCACGGATGAAAAAATCGAGAATTGAAGAACTCAGTGCTTTGCCACTTGAAGAGGATGTTGAACCAGAGCAAGAAATTGTTAAAACCAACTAGCATGAAAAATCGATTGAAATACCTAATCATCCTTGTCTTTTGGATTCACAATGGCAATGCTTTTGCTCAAGATGGTAAAAGCTTATTCAAAGCAAAATGTAACACATGTCACTCCTTGAAAAAAGATGGGATCGGTCCGAAATTGCAGGGTGCGAAGCAAAAATGGATTGATGCTGAAGAAGGTGAAATGATCTATGAGTGGGTGACGAACTCTGACCGCTTGATTACTTCTGGAAAAAGTAAAATGGCCAACGCAATTAAGGGGTTTAGTATTAGTACCATGTCTCCTCAAGATGTCAATAGAGAAGAGGTAGATGCTATTCTCGATTATGTTGACAATTGGGCGCCTCCAGTGGTGGTAGATGATCCATCTGATCCAACTGCTAAGGGCGAAGTGAAAATTATTCCCAATTACCAGACGAACTTAACCGTTTTCTATGCATTGCTCGCAATGTTGATCATTCTACTCATTGCAATTGCTATGATTTCTGGTGCGATCAAACGGTACATTGGTTCTGATTTTTTCAAAGAGCGATTAGGGAAAGTTGATCACGATAAGAAGGATGAAAGTAAATCTGGTGGGTTGAAGAACCTCATTCTAATTATCATCGGAACGGCATTGATTTCAAACAGTAGCCACGCACTTGAATTCATGCAGCCTGGGGAAGCAGGTGAAAACCAACCTTGGCTATTGGTCGAAACATATGATTTGTATGCCTTGGTTATACTCAACATCTTATTGCTCGGAGTTTTACTCTACCTGAGAAAGTTGTTCAATGGTTTCGTTGACATGGTTATTGAGAAGAAAGAGGTCGAAGTTGATCCAGAGCAAGCAGTAATGAAAAAAGTGAGTAAAATGCTTACTGATGTTGTTCCGATCGAGGAAGAAGAAACAATTATGCTTCACCATGAGTATGATGGAATTCGAGAGCTGGATAATAACTTGCCGCCATGGTGGGTTTGGATGTTCTACGGTACAATCGTTTTTGGAATTGTGTATATTTTCAATTACCACATTCTCGGAACATCTGATCTCCAAATAGCTGAATACAACAAGGATATGAAGCAAGCTGAACTTGAAAAAGAGGCGTATCGAAAATCAATGTCGATGAACATTGATGAAACAAATGCAACAGTATTGACTGAGGCGTCTGATTTATCAAAAGGAAAGGAGCTCTTTGCTACAAATTGCGTGACATGTCATGCAGCGAAAGGTGAGGGGTACATCGGGCCGAACTTAACAGATAATGCATGGATTTACGGATACGATATCAGCAGTATTTACAAAACAATTCGAGTAGGCTCGCCAAATGGTAAAATGCCCGAGCATGAATCGAAAATGAATCCAATTGAGATTCAACAGGTCGCGTCATTCGTATTGTCTATGCCAGATGCAGAAGGATCTGAGCCTCTAGGAGATATTATACAAGAGTAAATAGGGTCTGAATAATGATTGAGGAAGAATTTAAAGAGGAAGCGTTTCGCGATAGGATTGCGACGGTAGATGAAGACGGTGGACGTAAATGGGTGTTTCCAAAAAAACCATCAGGAAAATTCTTCAACTATCGTAAAATAGTTAGCTATGTGCTGCTAGTGATTCTATTCGGAGCTCCTCATATTAAAATCGGTGGTGAGCCCTTGTTCTTGTTCAATGTGATCGAACGTAAGTTTGTCATTTTTGGAAAGATCTTTTGGCCGCAGGATTTGTATTTATTCGCAATTGCCTTTGTGATAGGTGTGATTTTCATCATTCTCTTTACCATAATTTTTGGACGATTGTTCTGCGGATGGGTCTGTCCACAAACGATTTTCATGGAGATGGTGTTCCGCCGAATTGAATATTGGATTGAAGGAGATTGGACGCATCAGAAAAAATTGGCGGCTGGACCTTGGAACGTGCAGAAGATTCGGAAACGACTGCTGAAGCACACGATTTTTTGGGTCATTTCCTTTCTCATCGCAAATACCTTTCTGGCCTACATTATTGGTGCAGATGGACTTTGGGAAATTCAAACAGATCCATTTAACGAGCACCTTGGAGGATTCGTTTCTATTGTAATATTCACAACGATATTTTACCTAGTGTTCACTCGACTTCGAGAACAAGTCTGCACGACAATTTGCCCGTATGGACGCTTACAAGGTGTATTGCTTGATCCGGATTCGATGGTTGTTGCGTATGATCATAAACGCGGTGAAGGAAGAGGGAAATTAAAGAAAAATGAAGACCGACCAACTGAAGGAAAAGGAGATTGCATCGATTGTCACCAATGCGTAAATGTTTGTCCTACCGGAATTGATATTCGACACGGAACGCAATTAGAATGTATAAACTGTACAGCTTGCATTGATGAGTGTGATCACATGATGGAGGCCGTTGGTTTGGAAAAAGGATTGATTCGCTTTGTATCTGAAAATGGCATAGAAAAAGGAACGCGTTTCGAATGGACTAAAAGAATTAAAGCCTATTCGGCATTGCTTGTTGGGTTATTGGCTGTTTTGGTGATTCTATTGATGACTCGAAGTGACTTTCAAGCAACAGTACTACGGCAGCGTGGAACAACATATCATGTTACTAGAGATGGTGATATTGGGAATATTTTCGAGATTAATTTGATGAATAAAACGAATAAAACGTTTGAAGTTAAATTGAAAATAGAAGATCCAGATGCAGAAATTAAAATGGTCACGAAATTGCCTCGATTGAAAGAACAGGGACATATTAAAGATCGATTTGTGGTCAGTATGCCGCTCAGCCGATTGAAGAATGGTAAAATGGAAATAGAAATTATCGTTTATGGAAACGGTAAGGAAATAGAACGGGTCCGAACGAAAATAATTGGACCTATAATTTAAACTGAACAAGATGAATTGGGGAAAAGGATTGATGATTGCAATGTTCTTGTTTATTGGATTCATAACTACAATGGTAGTTATCATGATTTCGCACAATGTGGAGTTAGATAATCCTGAATATTACAAGAGAGATTTAGCTTATAATGGAGAAATGGAGGCGATAAGTCGAGGGAATCAACTCTCTACGCGYATCAAGCTTATYCARGTTGACTCGTCTTTTTTAGTTAGAGTTCCAACAGATGAATTCATTACAGATGTGCGCGTTTTTTTTCAYCGACCAAATGATGAGTCTCAAGATTTCATYATCGAAATGGGMGAGAAGCGACTGGAGAAAATTCCAATGGRAAARTTGAACCCTGGGATCTACAASATTGAAGTGCATTTYTWCGCAAAAGGAAAAYCGTGCTTACAAAAAGAACGAATTTACGTGTAGATGGAAACKATTTTATTCACAGGCTTAATATTGGGGYTSGCATCTAAYGTTCATTGCCTAGGTATGTGCGGTCCAATTGCRCTCGTATTACCACTTAATCGAACCAACAACTGGACGATMTTAAGTGGGACACTCCAATACAATCTTGGGCGAACRCTCATGTATGGARTCTTAGGTGTTCTTTTCGGTTTACTKGGAATGACCATTCAKATTTTTGGAATYCTCCAGTGGATGAGTATCCTCGCTGGAATTGCTTTGGTGATTTTTGCTTGGAGAAAACAACTAAACGTGTGGTTTCCTCGTGTTTCGAATCCATTTGGAATTCAAAAGGGGATTCAACGTTTAATGGGGAAATCGATGAAGTCAAAATCTCGGTTTAAATTGTTGGCTTTGGGTGCAATCAATGGTTTGTTGCCGTGCGGGATGATCTACGTTGCCTTGTTGAATGCTTTACTGGCTGAAAGTCTAGTTTCTAGTTCACTTGCGATGATTGCCTTTGGAGTAGGAACCCTTCCAATCATGATTTTTGTTCCATTCATGTCGAATAAAATAGGAAACGAAACTAGAAGAAAACTGAACCGTGGCATCCCTTATGTGTTGACTGTGGTTGGTTTAATGATCGTACTTCGAGGAATGAATTTGGGGATTCCATTTGTGAGCCCTCGTATTTCTGTTCCAACAGTTAGTGAGGTGCAAACGGATGAAATGAAAACAGGTAAATCAGCTTCAGAAACAACCATTCAAATGGACTGTTGTCACTCGAAGGAAAGCTGTTCTGAGTAACTAATATTACATTGAAAATGACTTTTTCAATGTACTTTTGATGTATATAATTGAGTAAGATGGCAAAGTTGATGGGTAAAGGTTCGAAATCGTACAGTATTTTAAAAATGAAGTGTCCACGTTGTCAAGAGGGAGAATTTTTTATCTCTCATGCTTACGACATTAAGAACGCAGGTAACTTGCATGAACGCTGTTCAAAATGTAATCTCAAATATGAGAAAGAACCAGGTTTTTTTCAAGGAGCAATGTATGTCTCTTATGGACTTGGAGTCGCACTTTTTGTAACGCTTTGGGTGTCGTTCAACCTTTTCTTTCCGTCAATGTCCACTGGATTTCAAGTAACAGTTGTTGTTGTTTCATCAATTGTGCTCACACCAATAATGTATGCGTTCTCAAAAATTATTTGGGTGAATTTGTTCAATAAGTACGAGGGAACAGATGCGTTAGCGAAAGAAAAATCAACTTCGTAAGGTTATTGGATCTTTAGAGCACTCCGCACTTAGATTTTAGACTAAATCTTGTGTATCGTTAATTTCAATTAGCATTCAACCAATCGAACCTACTATCTACTTAATCCAAAAATCCAACGATCTAATAATCCAACAAATCATCTACTTCGTAAAGTAATTGGATCTTTGGAGCACTCCGTGCTTAGATTTTTAGATTAAATTTTGTGTATCGTTAATTTCAATTAGCTTCCAACTAATCCAACTAATCCAACTAATCCAACTAATCCAACTAATCCAACTAATCCAACTAATCCAACTAATCCAACTAATCCAACTAATCCAACTATTCCAACAACCCAGCGCAAAATGTCCAAAAGTCTACTTCTCTATTCTAGCCCCTACCAACTACGTCATCGGACAATCGAACGCGAAGCGTCTGATATTCGGACAATCTACTTCAAACCCCTACCAACTACGTCATCGGACAATCAGATAGTCGAACGCGAAGCGTCGGACACTCGGACAGACCTCCAAATCACTTCAGTCCAACAGGCGCAGCCGAATCTAAAAGCGCAGCGATCTAAAAATCTAACGATCCAAAAGCGCCAGCGCTCTAATTTTTCAAAACTTCCGGCATCTTCGCCTTAAACGCATTCAATCTTGGAATTGAAACAGCTCTGATATACGACTGATTCGGGTTCAATCTCTCGTAATCCTGGTGGTAGTCCTCAGCGTCCCAAAAAACATCTAGAGGCGAAACCGCTGTTGTAACTTTCGTTCCACTTGCTCGAAGAGCTTGAATTGCTTTATTTGAAATTTCTCGTTCAGCATCCGTTTCATAGAAAATCTCTGATCGGTATTGTGTTCCTGAATCTGGTCCTTGGCGATTGAGTGTCGATGGATCATGAGAATTGAAGAATACTTCCACCAATGTCTCGTAAGACACAACACTTGAGTCGTAATACACTTTTACTGCTTCAGCATGTCCACTTTTCCCGGTGCAAATTTCTTTATACGTTGGGTTTTTCGAGGCGCCTCCAGAATATCCTGATACGGCTTCTTGAACTCCTTTTACTGATTCAAATACAGCTTCAACACACCAAAAACACCCACTAGCGAAATACGCAGTTTGAAGTGAATCCAACGATTGGTTCATTTCTGAGGAATTAGAATCGTGTTCCGAATTGCTCATGTCAGACTGTGCACAAGACATCATTGAAAAACTGATAAGAATAATGCTGAGAAGTTTCATAATTAAGGTGTTTTCAGTTTAGTTCGAATGCACATCCATATTCTTACAGCTGTATTGCGAAGAAATGTTAATTCATTTCACCCAACAATATTTCAGAGTGGTTCGTTCCAGTCAATTTATTGATCTCTAGTCTTGCGACGCGGATTAATTCAAGGACTTATCGCCGTCTAAACTTCCTTCGCCACGCAGTTTTTGAAAACGTTTACGAGCTTCAGAGGTGTACAAACTTCCTTTGTAATCAAATAAAATTTGACGGTAATAGCCTTTTGCTTTCTCCGGATCGAGTAAATTATTTTCATAGATTTCACCCAATTGGAAGAGCGCATCATCCGCCAAAATATCTGTTGGATAGTACTTCAACAATTCATCCAGAGCTTTCGTAGCTTGACTCCATTCCCCACGAAGTTGGTAGGCATGTGCCTTTTTCATCAAGATTTCATCTCCCAAACTATGCGCCGGATATTCTTCCACAATGCTATCCAAATAGATGAAAGCCTGATCATATCGGTGCTGTTCAATCAATAAATCCGCCTTAGCAAACCAATTCATCGCGATGTAATTGCTGTCGAGACCGTAATTATCTGTAATCATCAACGAGAGGTTCAATGCATCATTGGCAATTAATTTTGTTGTCGCTTGTTTCAGGACATCCAATTGCGACTGTGCATAATCGAACTCACCATCGTAATAGAAAACACGCGCATTTTTAAATTTCGCTTCGTGGCCGATGCTCTCAAATTTGTAGTCATTATCGACCTGACTGTAAAGCAAAGCCGCCTCCCAAATATCTCCATCCAACACGTGAGTGTCGGCGAGTTGCATTTTCACTTCTGATTTTTGCATCATTGAAATTCCAGGAATCTCCAAGGCATCCGTCAAGGTTACAATTGCTTCGCTCGCATTATTCCCGTAAAATGCTTGTATGTGTGTGAGTTCAAGAACCAGTGGCAATGAACTTGAGGAAACTCCAACTCGTTTGAGCGCATCTTTGTAGGCGACAATTGTTTCATCCAACTCGGCCGTCGTGAAGTCACGCTGAGTGGTAACTTTTAAAAACTGGACATTCAATAGGGCGTTCTGAGCTCTCATTGCATACAATTCATCATCACCGTTCATCAGGTATTGAAAGCATTTTTTCGCAGTTGCGAAGTCGCTATTCTCAACGCAGATCTTTCCAAGGTTGAAAACATACTGACCACGAGCATCCATTCGTTTATCGAGTGCTTTGACATGAACGAAAGCCGCAGCGAAGTTTTGACGTTGAATGAATAGCCACGTCAGCATCTCTGCATAAGTCGTGTTGCCTGGGTTCTTTTGGCTTCGTTGGATCAATGAACGTTTCAATAATTCATATTCAGGTGAATCTTCCTCAGAAAAATCAATTTGTTGAGAAATCACACGTTGAACATCTGTTGAATAAGAGCGGTGAACATCAAGCAAATCTAAATATTCCTCGATCATTTTTTCTTGCTCATCTACCGAACCATAATAATCGGCGAAATAGTAATTCAAGGGATAAGATTTCTTCAATAACTTCCGACCCTTTTGTAAGGTTTCAAAAGCAAGATCAGGTTTGTTCTGTGCTTTGAATGCCTTGTATAAATTTACCACATTAGATGATCTCGGTTGAAGGTTGTCGATTAGATCACGGTAGATATCTGTAGCTTTACCTTCTGCGCCTTGACTTTCATAAAATTTAGCGAACAGAATTTTATATTCTTGATTATAGCGCTCTCGCCCAATTTGTTTTTTGAATGTTTTCTCCGCCTTTTTGACTTCTCCAGTTTCGGTTAAGCACTCCACATAGCGTGAAAAGTTAATTTTCGATGGGTTCTGATCAAACAATATCTCATAGTAGATGAGCGCCTTGTCGAATTCACCATTGTTGTAATAATGCTGTGCCAATTGCTGATCACTGCCATCTTGCCCAAAAGAAACGAAGGCGCATTGAAAGACGAAAAAGAAGAAGAGGTATTTTTTCATTGTGTTTAAAATCTTGATGCTTCCAATAGTTATCGAACTATATAGGCTTACGCGCAAATATTGTTCCTGTTTTTTATAATCGTGACCTTGCACGTTGTTTTTATTTTTTGAGAAGACTCATCGAGAAATCATTGAGTTCATCGTAAAGGTCATTGTACGTGTTCAAAGATGTTTCCCTTGTTTCAATATATTCATTCAATAATATTCTAAGTTGAGAAACTTTTACTTCTTCGAAAGTGATGTATTCAGCATACTTCTCACGCTTTCCATCACCATTTTCGATATCAGCCTTCAACTCCTTAAGTTTCAATCTTTCGGACTCTATACTTTCAGGAATTAGTGTRATTGATTTTCGGAGAGGCTTGAGAGTTCGTCGCATCACCTTAAAAGCATCCATCTTCCGACCGAATTCCATGTTGATCGTGTCCGAATGATAATGTTTCTTGATACGATTCTCAACATCGTAAGCACTCAAGGAGATTTTGGCAATGGAATCTAACGGATGTTCATTGAAAACAGTTTCTATACTGTCAAGCGTCTGATTCAACGATGCAATAGTCTCCAATTGTTTCGAAGTTTCAAGATCCATACACGAAGTCAAGAAGAGCACGCAGAATCCAAAGAGCACAACAAACGATCGTTTCATAAAAAGTCCTTTTTAGTAAAAATAAGAAAGTTCGAGCGCAAAACTCAATTTTAGGGATAATTGGGAACTCTTGCCTAGCAGGATGATAGAATGGTTTATCAGGGCGTTCGAGCGGGCTAACATTTCAAGTCATCTTCCGGTAGCTATCGGAAGATGAGCTTTACATTCATATCCCTAACGCTTCCTAACTTCCCTTGCGAACTTAACGATCAAAAAAAACGCCCTTCTCCCGATGTGTATCAGGAAAAGGGCGCTAAATTATCTAATTGGATTTTATGAAATCTTCGTGAATCCAGTATATGGGTGCAAAGCTTCAGGAATCTCAATTCCATCCTCTGTTTGGAAGTTCTCCAAGAGTGCAGCCATAATTCTTGGCAATGCCAAGGCAGAACCATTCAACGTATGACACAATTGTGTCTTCTTATCTGCATTTTTGAATCGTAATTTCAAGCGATTTGCTTGGAATGTATCAAAGCGAGAAACTGAACTTACTTCAAGCCATTTATCTTGTGCTGCAGAGTAAACTTCGAAATCGTAAGTCATAGCAGATGTAAACCCACAATCACCACCACATAATCGCAATATTCGGTATTGAAGACCTAATTTCTCCAATAGTCCTTTAATGTGATCAATCATTTCGCTCAGTGCCTTTTCGGTATTGTTAGGATGTTCTAATCGAACGATCTCAACCTTGTCAAATTGATGCAAACGATTTAATCCACGTACATCTGATCCGTATGAACCAGCTTCACGACGGAAACATGGCGTGTATCCAGTTAATTTGACAGAGAAATTCTCGTCAGGCAAAATTACATCACGGTACATGTTCGTAATGGGAACTTCA
>NVXP01000081.1 GCA_002733985.1 Fluviicola sp.
AAAATTAGGGGGGGGGGAGAAATCAACGTAATCAATACCATATTTTTCAAACGCATTTAATACACTATCACTTGCTCCATCCATTAATGCATCGAATGAATGTAACTCTAGGTTTATCAAAAAACCTAGAGTTACATGTTTAACTAAGGCAATAAATTATTGAATTTCATTCATCAAAATCACTCTACCGATTCAACTTTATTGACCTCCTTAATATTTTTCACCTTTGTAGTGAACTCGCCTGTTTCTGTTGGGAAATTTGTGTCAGATTCTAATACTTTAAGTACAACCATCGTCTCTAACTCTTCAACAAAAAAATCAACTACTTCAGCATTAAACTTCCCTATTTTCTTGTCTCGCATAACAATCTCGACTGGTAACGAATTCATTTTCATTATATTAAGACGCATTCTAATTTTATCAACTGCCATTTTAATGATGTTTAGTTAAAACTAAAGAATTTTAGAGTAATCAATGTAATCGATACCATATTTTTCAAATGCTTTTAATACACTATCACTTGCTCCATCCATTAACTCGTATGTGATTTTAACTCCATTTGTTTGAGACATTTGAGCATAACGAAGAATTTGATCCTCTACTTCTGGGGTCAGACTAATTTTCCCAGACTTCATTTCAATGAAGCCTCCTGGAGGTGCTAAATTTTCTAAATCTGGAGAAACCACAACTGGTTTTCCGTCATAGTCAAACGTAATCTTCTCACTAGGTTTGCGTTTTTTAAAATCTCCCCCATCTGCATTCAATTGATCCAATCGAGCATCTTCAAACGCATCTCCCTTGGCTGAATTTTGAGCACCAGTATCATACTTTGTTGAATGATCAGCAATCACTGCATCTCGATCTTGCTTAAATTGGACTTCTCTATCCACTTTATAATTCGGATTTGTGTCCTTAGTAGACCCCATAAGATCATCATATTCCTCCTCAAACGTCTTTCTATGTTCTCCCTCAGGATGTCGTTTTTCGAGGGACTCTGCTTTTTTAATCTCATGATCTGGTTTTTTCAAAGCATCCTTCTTCGCTTGATCAATTCGTTTTTGTGCATCCACCTTTTTCGCAGACATGGCATCCATCTCGGGTGTTCCCTCTTTAGGAGTTCGACTTTTCCCTTTAGTAGTAGCACCAGTTTCTACTCTAGACCTAGTTGCATCGTCAATTTCAATTTTCTTTTTGCCTCCAGGATCCCCGAAACGCTTAGTGTCAGGATTAAACTTCTTATTCGCATCCAACGCTTCTTGGATTTGTTTATCTGTTAACTTTCCATTCGGAACAGTATCCTTGTACAGTTGCATCTCCAGATCATCGTGCATTGCTTTTTGCTTTGCAATGAGGTCGGGATCGCCTGGTTTTGCTTTTAGATCGGCCTCAACCTTCTTGAGATCGGCTGATAACTGGTCGTTTTTCTTAAGTGCTAATTGATCTCCAAATTTGTCATTGATCTTCTGACAATTCGAACAAATAGCACACTTACCACTCTCCAGATTCTTTGCCTTATGCCCATCAGGGAAGTCCATCTCAGCTTTCACTTTTTCACCTTTGAATGAACCAAGATCACCCCCTTCCGGTGCTTTTCTCAGTTTCCCATGAGGTGTATCAATCGACTCAACCTTTTTATTTGGAGCAATGTCATCTTTGAATGCTTTCCATTTCTCTTTGAACTTTGCTTTGATATTATCTGGAGCATTTTTCGCTCCTGTTTTGATCCGTTGCAGCGTATTTCTGAATCCTTCTTTCAAACGAACGACTCCTTGCTTCGCAAGTTGTTTTGAGCCTTTCACCACGCCTCCTTTCACAAAGCTTCCGATGTTCTTTCCGGTTTGCTTCATTCCTTGACGGAAGACATCGCGTTTTCCTGCTTGGAATGCTTTCGATCCACCTGCTTTGAGAATAGATTTCTGCAAGACTTTTGCTCCAGCAACATCTCCTTTTGCTCCAACAACCGCCATCACCATCATCATTTCGTCGGTCATGTTTTGTTGGATCTGATCTGTCTCGAAGAGCAATTCATCTGTATTTGTGGAAACACTGGCATCGTGTAAATTCTTGATACGCGTCAATTCGTTCAGGGCAAGGGCAATAATTCCTGTAACAATTGTCCAACCACCGACAGTTGTAATAACTGAAGTAAGGAAAGTCAAGAACGGAGCCAATGGAACTGCAAGTGCGAACCATGTAAGTACAATCGCAATACCTGAAAGAATTGTTAAGGTCGTTGCCAATCCAGTGATCGACATAAAAATGGTCGTCAATCCTGTTGCGATATCTGCCGAAGACTGCAGTAAATTACCAAGTGGATCTTTTCTCCACGCTTCTGCGCTGAGCAAGTTCACAAATCCAGAAGCAATTCTTCCTGCTCCGTCTACCACACCTTTCAGTGATTCGATTGGATTCAATAGACCATTTATTGCCGCTTTTCCGAAGTCGAGCAGACTCATGTTCGTAACGGCATCGACGGTATTTCCTAATGCTAATTTCTCTGCTAGCATCGACTTTTGCTGTCCGGTGAGGAATGCATAATTGGCGTCTGAAATATTTTTCACCAAACCAATGCGCTGTGATCTTCTTTCTTCAATCTGACCCATTTTCTCTTGTCGAGGATCGGGATCTTGTTGTTCAGGAGTTCCTTCAAAGAGCTTCATTAAATCGACTTTTTGTCGACCTGTTGTCTCATCCGCTTTGCCAAGAACACCATCAGGCTCCTCTCCTTCTGGCTTGGTTTCCATACCATCGAGCGTAGTTTGTAACGTCCCAATTTCGGACTCTTCCATGCCCATCATCATCGCCTCCATTTCAACTTGCGGCATTTCTGACATACGAAGCAACATTTCTTCTTCGGGAGTGAGGACTTTTTCACCTCCGCCTCCGCTCGCCATTTGCTCTTTCTCGGCTTTATCTAGTTTTTCTTGTGCTTCCTTTTTACCATCGAGTGCACCCATTGATTGATAATACTCTGATTGAAGATCAATCAACTGATCATTCATTACAACTGCGGCAGTATATAATTCATCACCTGACGCCGCTCTTAAATCTGTTTCCCGAGCAACTTTTGATGGATATGGATCGTGTAACTGCATTTCTTCAAGCGAAGCAGCATTGTGTTCTTCAATTCGAGTCAATTCGGTTTTCGTCATTTCCGAATTCGCCTTATTGAGTTCAATTTTTCCTTTCGTCTCTTCGTTTTTGATAGCACCCTCCTTCGCTTCATCGAGGAATTGTTGTGTTTTCGAAGATGTTTCACCGAAGGCAGAATCCATGCTTTCAGCACCACCTGCTACTTCTCCTGTTTCCGCCGTTTGTTTTTTCGATTCAGTAGCAGATTCTGCATCATCCGGTTCTTGATCTTGTGCTTTCTTCTTTTGTTCTCTTGCGTCATCAGTTAAAGGTGCGCTTTCATCTTTTCCATCGTTCGCATCCTTCAATATAGATGGGCCTTCAGTTTCCACCAGTACAACATCTTTCTCTACTTTCTCAAGCGCAACTTGCTGTCCATCGTTGATGTTATCGCGGGAGAGATTGTCTTCTTTCATGAGTGAAGCACCAATTGCAGCACTCGCAATTTTCGCATGTCCGCCTTGGATTAGGGACATCAATTTTTTCCCAGCCTTGGCATCTTCATACGCTTCCGTTTTCAAATCGTAGGCTTGAACAACAAATAACTTCGCTATTTCATGCAATGCCTTTACCGCTTTATCGTTGCCCGCATTTACAGGAAGTTTTGCATTTGTTTTGTCGGTAGGCGTTTTAATTACCGGTGCTTTCAACTTCTTGAGCTTCTTCGGCATTTTTAGTGTTTCTGCCTCTTGCAATGCAATAAGTGCATTCGATTCACGCTCATCAACAGGTGTTACATCTGCTCTTGGTGGCGCCTCTTCCACTTTTGGTTCTTCTTTTGTTTCGGGAACTTCTTCTTGCCTTTTCTTTCCTTCTTCAGCCGCCATCTCCACTTTTGGAAGCTCCTTTGCGGGACGATCCTCAGTTGGTTTAGCGATTCCAGAATCGGTCATTTCTGCCTTTTCAGCCGCTTTTTCTGCAGGATCAATTTCGGGAACTTCTTGATCTGGATCTGCATCCTCGCTTCCTTCATCCTTAAATTTCTGATCCATTCGACTCGCGACTCCATCACCGTCTTCACTGTGAGCATGGTCTTCAGGCTTTGTTTGAACAACAGCATTCTCGTCTTCCATCAACTGAACATCGTTGTCCATTTCTTGAAGCTGTACATCTTCCTCCTCGCGCTGCACTTTATTCGAAGTAGCTCCTTGATGAATCGTATGTGTTAACTCATGAGCGAGCAATAATTTACCTTGTGCTGTAGAAGGATTGAATTGGCCAGCATTAAAATAGATATGATTACCATTCGTGAATGCGCGTGCATTGAGCTGTCTACACATTTCAATCGCATCAGAATCTGTGTGGATTTTAACGGAGCTGAAATCCGCTCCTCCAAAACGCATTTCCATTTCCATAAGAAGTGCATCTGACATTAAAAAACCACCTGATCGACTAGCGACCAGTTTCTCTTCAATTTTCGCCATGCGAGCATTTCCATTAGCTTGCACAGGCTCATCAGACATTTTTTGAATTGCCTTTTCGTCTTCTTTCTTCTTAACAGATTTCGGTTTCGGATCTCTGTGCATTACAGTTTGGAGGAAACTATCTCTAGGCATGCTAGCTCGTGGATCTGCTTTTCCTGCCACACTATTGTCCTCAATGAATTGACTCATTTGCATGACGTCATTCTTCTGTTCGCTTAAGAATGTGTTTGGGGCAGGTTTTTCCGTGTAAAGTACGGTTTGAAGAAAATCTTGCTTACTGATCGATTCATCTCGGCTTCCAAAGACTTCCTCTTCTGTAATATTTGAAGCGCTTGGTGTGGGTTTTGGCCTCGACATGACCCGCTCCGCTGTTTTATCTGCTTCCTGTTCGAATTTATCGTTGGGAGAGCCAATGGACAATTTTGTTTGAATAGAATCGTCTTCGTTTTGCGTAGAACGCTGAACTGCGTTTCTATTTCTCTGAACCTCAGCGTTCGGATGATCGATCCCATCTTTTGCCTGCACGTCCTCCTGCGCGTTGTTCATTCGTTGAACAGCACGACTAGTGTCGGAGCTTTTCTGCTTTTGGGCAAAATTCATAGTGGTTAAATCGAATTGTAAATTACACTATTTTTTTCGGCTTTCATAACAAATTGTCGGGAATAAGCCTACTCAATAACGCTATTAAATCACAGAAAATTTACCCGAAAAGGGCTCGATTACGCCATTTGACTTCAGTACAAAAATGTATACTCCCTGTTTAAACAAAGTCCGATTTATTAGAATCGATTGTTCAGTAGTTATTGTTTCATGAACAAGTTCTCCTCTTTCATTGAAAAATGAGATCGTAACTTCTTCTTGATTATCATTGTTAAAAATCAGTTGGGATTTATTTGATATTGGATTTGGAGCAACAATGTACGCTTGATTCCCAGCATCAATTACGTCAACACTTACGAAATACGAAAAGCCAATTCCTCCAAGGCTAAGTCGGTAATAATTCGTTTCGTTGACATTTGGATTGGGGTCTGTAAATTGATAATCAATGGTTTCCGCTGCGCTCCCACAAATACCTTCTATTGTTCCAACCTGACTATAATTGGTGGAGTCTGTCCCATGTAGCACAATAATCCCATTACATGTATTTCCTTGAGTAACTGCCCATGTGAGCAACACTTTTCCATTAAATTCAGTCGCTGATAGATTCAAAACGATGTTTTCATTCTGAGCATAAACTGAACTCAACGAACTTGAAATCACTAAAATAACGATGAGTCTGAACCATTTCATAGTTCAATAACGTGAAAAGATCTTTAACATTATCCGATCGATCGAATTCTTAACATTTCTTGCCTTCCGAATATAGGAATGTTCGTGGCTTGAATGTACTTTTAAAGCACCTGAGTATTAAATTCCTCCGTATGAAATCACGCATCTCGATTCGTAAACGAAGCAAAAAGGCTTATCGTCTCACCAATCAGCTCTTGTTCAGCTATCTATTTCTATTTCTGGGTAAAAAGGTCTTTGGCAATCGTTATTATGAGAAGAGAATCGATGCTATTCATACAAAAAATGCAAAACGTGTAGAGTCGACCATTTCAGAACTTCAAGGACTTTTCACCAAAGCAGGTCAGTTGCTATCAACTTTATCGCATATTTTACCTGAGCAATATATGCAGGCCCTTGAATCCTTGCAAGACGATGCTCCGACTTCACCATTTGAAGAAACGAAAGCGCTTATTGAGAAAGAGCTAAACGGAACGATTGACACCTTATTTGAGTCCTTTGAAACAGTTCCTATTGCGTCAGCATCGATAGGACAGGTTTACCGCGCCAGACTAAATTCTGGGGAACACGTTGCAGTTAAGGTTCAACATTCAAACATTGAAGAGCTCGCGAAGGCCGATTTGGTGATCATAGAAAAACTCATCAAACGAGTATCCCACTTCGTTAAAATTCAAGGAATCGAACACGTCTATGGTCAAGTGAAGATCATGATTGAAGAAGAGCTTGATTATGAAAAGGAGGCTAATTCCATGAATACGATTTCAGCGAACATTGCAGAAATTGAAGGCGTTATGATTCCCGAAGTTTTCGCTTCTCATTCAACACAACGTGTCTTAACTACAAAATTTGAATCCGGAACGAAAATCACGAATGTTTCCCAGTTGGATGAATGGAAAATTGATCGCAAAGCACTTGGAGAAAAATTCATTCTTGTCTACTTAAAAATGATTCTTGAAAATGGATTATACCATGCTGATCCACATCCTGGAAATTTACTCGTGAACAAGGAAGGAGTTTTAATCATTCTCGATTTCGGAGCTGTTTCACGTTTGAGTGATGGCATGCGGAATGAAATTCCAGTGTTACTCCAAGCAATTTTACGAAAAGATGAAGCAAAAATATTAACCTCCTTGAGAAAACTCGGGTTTATTGGATCAGACGCTGAGTCCTCCAAGGTTGCAAAAAAGTTGATCGGTGCTTTGAGTCAGTTTTTACAAAATGAAGTGAAGTTTGATTCGATGAATATCAAGGATATTAGTATGGATGATATCAAGGGAAGTAGCATCGATAATTTGCGAAAAGAGATTGGCCTGAAGGAATTAACAAAGATCATTCGAATTCCAAAGGAATGGATCTTATTGGATCGAACATTTCAGTTGTTGATCGGAACGAGTTCTACACTTGCTCCAGAAATGAACCCAATGGATGTTATTCGTCCATACATGAAGAAATTGATCACTGAGGATGGTGGAGTACAAAAAATGATTTTGGATGCTATTAAACAACAATTTATGGCACTTCTCCAATTGCCAGGTGAACTGTCCTTGTTCTTGACCAAAGCGAACCAAGGTGAAATGGAAGTTAACATTCGCAATAGCGGAGATCGAAGTTATGCCTTAGGTCAGCAATTTATATACCTGTTCATTGGTATTTCTTCGTTTTTTGCCTACCACTTTATCGGTAGTACCATTTATATAATCACTGCAATAGCAATGTGCACAATGCTCCTTCGCTCTATGTGGATAAATCGACGGATATGAAACAGATTGAAAAGCGCGATGACATCCAATTCTTAGTGGAGTCTTTTTATGATAAGGTAGTGAAGGATGATCTTCTTTCTCCATTTTTTAAATACTTGAACTTTGACAAACACCTCCCGAAGATGGTTGATTTTTGGGAATTCGTTTTACTCGATAAAGCCGGGTATACCACAGACGTGACGGCGAGACATTCACACATGCGTTTGGAGCAAGAACATTTTGATCGTTGGCTCGCCTTGTTTAATGAAACTGTTGATACTCTTTTTATTGGCGATAAGGCTGAGCTTGCAAAGCAGCGTGCTTTTTTAGTTGGCTGGACGATTAAGAGTAAACAATAGGTTCGACTGTCAGATCTTTCCGATTGTCAGATTATCCGATGACGTATTTGGTAGGAGTGGATTATTGGACGCTTTGCGTTGGATTCGCTACGCGGGATATCAAGAGCAGTGCTTTCTTCTTCTGCGGCGGTGTTGGATAGTTGGATAGTTGGATAGTTGGATAGTTGGATAGTTGGATAGTTGGATAGTTGGATAGTTGGATAGTTGGATGCTATGAAAAGTCACTGAACAGGATTCAGAAAATCAATCTCGGATATGCTCACAAAAAAAACGTCCCTTGCCCGATAGTTATCGGGACAAGGGACGTTTTACAATTATTGTTTCGAGTTTATCGAATTACTTGTACGTTTCCGTGAATAATGAACTCATCTCCATTAAGATCAGAGTACACCATTTTCCAGAAGTACGTTCCTTCTTGAACTTCTTTTCCTGAGCTATTTAAACCATTCCAGTTGATTGCTAGATCATCTGTTACGTAGATTACATTCCCCCAACGGTTCAAAATTGTCGTTTCTGCCTTCGTTACTCCATCCATATATACTGGGTGGAACAAACTGTTCGTAGCATCTGGGTTTGGCGTAAATACGTTTGGCATTACGATCGTTGCTTCACAGTTTTCAAGGAAGATTCCAATTGATGCTGGTGGACCTTCACAACCATTTGTTGATTGAGTCACATAGTAATTCGTTGTTCCTTCAATGATCAAGGGTTGCAAGTTCGTACCAGTTGTAATTACGTTTACAAGCGAAGCATCTGCGTACCATGTAAATACTTGACCTCCTCCTGTTGCTACAAACGGTGGAATTTCTAAGCTACTTGCACAATAATCACCTCCTTGTGGACTAACAACTGGTGCTGGCGGATAAGCCGTTACCACAATTGTCATTGAACTTACGTTCACACATCCGTTAGCATCTGTTCCTGTTACATCGTACGTTGTTGTTCCAACTGGTGGCGTAAACGTCGTTGCATCAATAACTCCGTTTGTCCATGCATATGTTGCTGCACCACTTCCGCTTACCATTGTTGTTCCACCATCACAAAGTGCTTGATCAGCTCCAGCGTTAACGATAGGCAAAGGATTCAATACGACCGTTTCAGTACCAACTGCTGCATTCAAACAAATTTGATCTGCAACTCCAGTTAATACGTAAACTCCAGGTTCTGTTCCAAGTGACACTGGACTTGTCGCTGACGTTGATGTATTTGTAATACCGTTCAATGTATAGCTCACTGTCCAAGGACCAGTTCCTGTTACATCAACTGTAATTGGCGTAACAACATCACCTACACAATAAGTATCTCCTCCTGCAATTGCAGTTACCGTAGGTAAAGCTGGCGGAGTGATATCGAATGTTTGGTTACAACTCAACGAATCTGAGAAGTAAACTAACATYGTTGTAGTTGAACCATCATTTGTAATTCCWGTAATTGAATAGTTAAAGACCAAACTATCTGTAAATGGAGCATTAAACGTTTGAGAGTAAGTTCCCGTTCCGTTCGTTGCTTCTACCTCGATCGTTCCAGTTGTTGGACTGTGCGAATATTCAAAAGTACCCGTCACATCAAATACTCCACCTGGTTGACAAACTACTGCACCATCAAATTGCATGAAGAAACAAACACATTCGTTTACAAAAAGTGTTGAAGTATCTGTTGCATTACAACCTGTTACYGTATTCATCATTGAAACTGTGTACAGYTCAGTAGATGAAGGACAAGCAAGAGGTGTTGCACTTGTAATATCGTCAACTGTTCCAGTAGTCCAGTTGTAAAGAATTGTAGGTGGATTACATGAAATAACTACRTCATCAAGACTCCAGTTATCAGACCCTGCAAAAGCACCGAAAGCAACTTGTCTCCATCTGAAGATTGTTGAAGTCGTTTGAGCAGCCAAAGGCATTGTTTCAGAGAAACATTGTTGGAAGTTTGCTCCATCCCATAATGATTGCGCATAAGTTGCAATTGGAAGGAAAGTAACACCTGCATCGATTGAGTATTCAAGAATGATATCCTCACCTGTTTCATTGTTTTCACAAGGAGCACCACCAGAGGCAGTATTACCCATGAATAAACAGAAGTCAATATTTCCACATGTTGTTGCATCAACTCCAACCGTCTCGGCATATCTATCGGAGCCAGTGCCATCGAAATAGAGGGCATCACCGGTTCCACCGCCACCACATATTGTTGAAGCAGTTCCACTTTGGATATCTCCCCATGTTAACGGATCAAATCCACCTTCAAAATCATCTACGATTGAACCATTGTTTCCATTCAAGAACTCAACAGTTACATCTGAACAAGAACCACAATCAAGTGGGTTAGGGTTTCCAATGATGTCAATTTCTAAAGGAAGAACGTTCACTACAACTGAATCTAAACAAACTACAATACCATCAGTATATGTAATATAGTAAGTTGTTGTATCATTTGGAGACACAACTTGATTCGCATCATCTGGGAATCCAGGAACCTGTGCCCAATCGTACCAGTAATTACAATCTGTTGGAGTAATTGTTACATTGTCAATTCCCCAGTGATCATTCACACTACTCGAAATAGCTGGCTGATCCCATTGGAACATTGTTGATGTCGTCCAAGCTTCAGGAGGAAGAATGAAACAATTGTTCGTCCATTGGTAATAAGGTGTGTTGTTAGCTGAGTTTGTTTGAAAGTAGAAAATGTCTACCCAAGTTGCACCAGCATCAATTGAATAACGAAAGAATACACCTTCATCCAATAAATCTGGATCCTCACAATCGCTACATCCACCACAGGGATCATCACCTGCAAAATCGATATCGAAACAAATTTGAGCTCCACAAGAAAGGTCAAATCCATTTGTTGTTAATGTTCTTGGAAGAGGAACGTTTCCAAACCAAGCGCCTGGAGTTCCATCCAATGTAGGACCACAAGGATTGTTGTACAGCATTATTGCTGTTGTCGACCATCCTGGCCCGATTACACCACCATCAAAGGTTGTTGCAAGTGCAGGAGTTGGCGAAAGCCCAAGTGCACTAATATTAACTGGAGATCCACAATCTATTGTTACGACTTGAGGAGTTGTTGAAAGATTACATTGAGCAATCAGAGAAGGAGTCATTGATGTGATCAAAAGAGCTCCAAGTACTATTTTTAAGATTTTCATAACTAAGTGTAGTAARTTTAGCGAACTGTGAGATCAACCAATTCAAAATTGGTGAGTGTTTGTTCTAACATTCCAGGAACAAATTTGATGAAGTTTCCGAAAACATATACTTCTTTATTGTCTTTGGAAGTTCCGTCGCCTTCAATTGTTTCACCTGCAACGAGTGTCAATGAATGAGAAAAGTCACCTTCATACATACGATCACAGTTCCAGCATTCACCATTTCTGAATTCCTTAGTCACCCAAGAAATCGTCAATTCTTGATCTGTCGTGTTTGTAAATTTGAAAAGCAACAAGTTTTGAGCGCGCATTTTCTCGCCCTCACATTGTTTCATTTTGTATTCGATTTTCACTCCGTCAATGGTTGTGTATTCTGTCCAGTTCTCAGACAGCTCAATACCGTCGATTAGTGTAGTAGACGGAGTAGGAATTTCTTCTATTGCCGTCCCTACCAAGGAGAATAAAAGAAAACCTGAAAGCAATAACTTTTTCATAGGATTTGTTTCTGTTTGTAGTGTCAGTTCTGCAAAAGTACAATAAATAAGTATTTGCATTAGCTGATAGACGCCAATGATCTTCACGAGGTTGCATCTATATCTCTTTTGTTGAAATCTGAACGAATTCCGCGATTAATGTAACGAAACATGACTCGATTTGACCTCACCTTTGGCAAAAACGGAGGCATTACGATCAAATTCCTCGGTATTTTCAGAAGTCAAGTAAGAAACTGTTCCATTTTTCAAACAGTTTGATTCAATTTCAGGATGGCGATTGAGGTAAGAAGCTAAACTATCGGCAACAATTCCTCCTTGTCCCACAACATTGACATGTGATGGTACAATTGATTCAATGAATGATTTCAAAACAGGATAATGTGTACAACCGAGTACGAGTGTATCAATCTGATCGTCTTTGTGCAATAATTCTTCAATATCTTTTCGAATAAACTCTCTTCCCGCTTCTGTTTCGTGTTCATTGTTCTCTATGAGTGGAACCCACATTGGACAAGCTTGCTGAACTACGTTTGATTCTGGAGAAAATTTCGCAATCTCAATCACATACGAATTAGATGCAACCGTGCCTTGGGTTGCCAAAACTCCGATGTGTTTACTTTTCGTAATCGAACCTATAATTTCTGTACTAGGACGAATAACTCCGAGTACTCTTTTACCAGGGGCAATTATTGGAAGGTCTTTTTGTTGGATTGTACGAAGTGCTTTGGCTGATGCCGTATTACATGCGAGAATCACCAAGTGACAACCACGATCGAATAACTCCTGAACGGCTTGTAACGTAAATTCATATACGACATCAAACGAACGCGTTCCATAAGGAGCCCGCGCATTATCTCCGAGGTAGAGGTAATCATAGTCGGGCAACTTTTCGCGCAGTTCTGCGAGTATTGTTAAGCCTCCATAGCCAGAATCAAAAACACCGATTGGTCCCATGGGGGTAAAGATAGGGAATTCGATGTTTCGAATTGTTGATCGTCAGATTTTCTGATTGTCAGATTTTCCGATGACGTGGTTGGTAGGTTTGGATAGGTTGGATTATTAGATGACGCGGTTGATAGGTTAGACTATTGGATTTTTGGATTCGCTACGCGGCTGCCTGCGGCGGTGTTGGATGATGTAGTTCGGAGGTTGGGTGGGCGGAACATTAGTTAAAGTCGTTGTTGGCGATAGATTTTTATTGGAATCAATGGTTTCAAAATGATTGAACGATCCGATAGCTGCACAGCGAATCGGATATTCAGATGATCGGACTATCGGTTTTAATGGCACAAAAAAAAGGAAACCCTTGCCAGTTCCCTTTTTGTATTTTCGATGAGCTTCTGACTACTTAGGCGTAGTTGCTGCTTCTGTATCCAATTTTAGAACCTCAGCTATTACTTCTTGCGTAATGTCTGGTCCTTTGGCTACCATCAGTGAACTTATATCCATAACGTAGTAGTATTGGTTTCGCTCAGCAACTATGTCTAATGCTTTATTTAGAATCTCAATGACAGGAGCTCTAAGTTCTTCTGCATACATATCGATTTCCATTTGAATAGATTCCTCACGATCAACTATGGCCACCTGCTTTTCTTCTAATTTATCTTGTTGAATCCGAATCAAGGTTGGTGATTCTGAATTTTCCATCATATCTTGAAAAACCTGCATGCCTTCATCAAAGTCGTTCATCATTTCTTGCCACTCTAGTTTCAATTTCTCTTTGAAAACTTCGAGATTTTCCATTGACTCAATATGTGTTGGCATAACATCCATCACATCCTGGGTATTAAGATGAGCAACATTACATTGCGCATTTATCACTAAAGAACTTAATAGAAAGAAAGTAAATGTAAAACTCTTGTACATAGAATAGTGGGGTTTAAATTAGCTGTTTACACGAATCGCTTCTGAAAGTACAGAAATAACTCCATGGCACAAAAAAAAGGAAACCCTTACGAGTTCCCTTTTTGTATTTTCTATGAGCTTCTGACTACTTAGGCGTAGTTGCTGCTTCTGTTTCTAATTTTGCGATCTCAGCGATCACTTCTTTAGTAATGTCTGGTCCATTGTGGATCATCAATGTACTTACATCGAATACGTAATCGTAATCTCCGCGATCTGAAACCGTTTTCACTGCTTTCTCAACTTTTTCCAAAATTGGTTGATTCAATTCTTGAGAATACGTTTGCATCTCAGTTTGCAAAGACTGCTGTCTATCCATTAAATCTTTCTCTTTCTTCCCCAATTTTTCTTCCTCAATTTGCTGAAGTACTGGTGAAAGTGCACCGCTTTGAACTTTACTTGAATAAATTTGAACTGCGTTATCAAAATCAGCTTTCATTGTTTGCAACTCTGTGTATCCATCTTTCTCAAAGTTTTGCAATTTGATAACTGCTTCTTTGTACGATGGCATTGCTTCCATAATCTCTTGCGAATTCAAGTGAGCAATTTTAGATTGTGCTGAAGCAAATCCAGCTCCCATGATAACTAATGCTATTAGTACTAATTTTTTCATTTTTTTCATTTTTCGTTTTTTTTCAAAACTCTCGTTTCGATGTCATGATGCTTTCACATCAGCTGGTTTTCACTTTCTACTTTACAATTGAATCGATCTTAATTCGATTTCAATTCTTTTAACACATTATCACTAATATCATATTTGTCATCAGCATAGACCAAATTACTTTGATTTGCTTTATCGAATACGAAAGAATAGTTCCTTTTTGAGGCAACTTTTTGCATTGCATCATACACTCGGTCTTGAATCGGTTTGATTAATTCCTGTCGTTTTGAGAAATAATCACCTGTCACTCCGAAGCGCGTCTTTTGCATCTCCATTGCTTCTGTTTCCAATTTGTCAATTTCTTCCATCCGCTTCTTTCTTTCTTCTGAAGGAAGCAAAACTTCTTCACGGGCAAAATTGTCTTTTTTCTGTTTTAGGATTTCGTACCGTTTTTCGATATCCTTGGTCCATCGATCCGCTAATTTATCCAGTTTATCCTTTGCCGCTCTGTATTCTGGCAACTCCGCCAAGATATAATCTGAATCGATATATGCATACTTCTGTGTATAGGCAAACCCTGTGCCAAGAATCAATGTGAGTGCTAGAATAAGTGCTTTCATAGAAATTGTTTTCTGCGGAACGCAAAGTTAATACATTTATTGTGAAGTTTCCTTGATTCTTTAATTACAACTCTCCCAGATTCATACCTATTGTAAAGTTCAATTTGGAATAGAATCCTTGTCGATCTATTGCATTGTCCGATGCGCCATTGTAACCTTCAGACCAAGGATCTAACTTGTCAAATCCTAAACCATAATCTAATCCCAGCATTCCAAACATTGGTAAGAACACGCGAATTCCAACTCCAGCTGTACGTTTCACATTGAACGGATTGAATCGCTCAAACGTAGGGTATGTATTTCCTGCTTCAGCAAATGCCATAACATAGAATGTTGCTTGTGGATTCAAGGAAATTGGATAACGCAATTCCAATGTATACTTCGCGATAAGTGGATCACCACCTGATGAATTCAATGAATTGTCATCGTATCCACGAAGAGCGATGATTTCACGTCCTCCAATTTGATTTACTCCAGTCAATCCACTTCCTCCTAATGTAAAGCGATCAAATGGTGTCAATCCTTTCGACGCAGTATATGCTCCCATGAATCCAAATCCAATTCGTGGCATCAAGACCAGCTTTTTATCTGCTGTTAATGGTAAATACCATTCTCCAGTAAATTTGATTTTGTAGTATTCTAAGTACTTGTACCGCTCTTGATTCGAGAAATTCGAATAATCATCTACACCATCAAAGAAAGAATAAGGCAAGGTTGATTTTGCTGAGAATTTCAAACTCGATCCTCCTTGTGGATAAATCGGTGAACTAACTGAACTTCGTTGAAGTCTGTAAGTAAGTGCAATGTCGTTCGCGTAACCATTATCGAAAATTCCAAATCGATTATCATCAACAACATCGTAATACTGGTAGCTCAATTCGTAATAAGCTTGGAAATAATCATCCGGCCATTTTTTACGTCGACCCAAACCAACTCCAACACCTGTAATTCCCAATCCTGAATAATTCTCATTCTTACGCAAGTAACCATTTCCAAGAGCTGTGTGATTCATCCAAATAGAAAGCGAGTTTGGTTTTTTACCTCCTAACCATGGCTCAGTAAATGAGAAATTGTATCCTTGGTAGAATTGCCCGTTTGTTTGAGCACGAAGTTGCAATTTTTGACCATCTCCACCTGGAAGCGGTGTCCAAGCTCCTTCTTTAAAAATATTCTTTACACTGAAATTATTGAAGACCAAACCTAGCGTTCCAATCAATCGACCACCTTGTCCGTTGACTCCAGCTCCACCGTAACCACCAGATAATTCAATTTGATCAGATGATTTCTCTTCTACAATGTATTCAATGTCTACAGTTCCATCTTGTGGATTAGGAATTGGGTTGACTTGGAATGCTTGCTCATTGAAGTAACCAAGTTGTGCTAATTCACGCTGCGTTCTAATAATATCGTTTCTATTAAAGAGGTCACCAGGTTTTGTTCTGATTTCTCTTCGAATTACATGTTCATTTGTTTTCGTGTTTCCTTTTATGATCACCCGGCGAACGCGTGCTTGCTTTCCTTCAATAATTCGAATCTGATAGTTGATCATATTATCAACTACGCTAGTTTCAACGATAATTGGTTGGAAAAACAAATAACCTCTATCCATGTAAAGTGATGAAATATCACGCCCATCTGGACTCATGAAGATACGTTGATCAAGTAAAGACTTATTGTAGATATCACCTTTGGTAATACCCAAGACAGTGTCTAAGAATGAAGAGCGGAACTTTGTATTTCCAATCCATTCAATTTCTCCAAAGTAGTAAAGCTCTCCTTCATTGATTTCCAGATCAATTTGAAGGTTCTTGCTATCCGCAAGAAATACGGTATCGTAATCAATCGTTGCATCACGTAAACCGATTGCATTGAATTTATCTACAACAGCCTTTTTATCACGTTTGTATGCCGACTGTGAAAACTTTGATCGTTTGAAGAAACGCCAGAATGCTTTTTGCTTCGTGTCCTTCATTGCCATTCTCAGCTTCCAATCCTTTATTGATTCAACATTTTTAAAGTTGAGCTCACCAATTTTGACTCGGTCGTTCTTGTCAATATCGATTGTGAAGATTTCTGAATTCGAAATAAGTGAATCTGTCGTACGCGAAATATTTACGTCAATAGAGTAGTATCCTTTTTCACGGAAAAAACCGTTAATTCTACTTTTTGTAGCGAAGATGAGATTTTCGGTGATTGTTTTCCCAGAGAACAAGTCGATTTCTTCACGGATTTTATCGGCTTCACGCTTGTTTACACCTCTAAAACGGAAACGAGATAGTTTAGGACGAGGTGTGACCTTAATAACAAGGTAAATAACACCTGCTATTTCTCGATCTGCGCTGATTTCAACATCTGAGAAAAGTCCTTCATTCCATAAATTCCTGATAGCCTTCGAAATCGATTCTCCAGGAATTGTGATAGTGCTTCCTTGTCTTAATCCAGCGATCAACTTGATGGCATTGTGATCGTAATTGTCAGCTCCTTCGACTCGAATGGGCCCAACTTGATATTTTTCTGGTCGAAGAATATCGATATTAATATCACCTCCAACAGCTGTTGCCCCTTGGCTGAGCGTATCTTGCCCAAACAGTGTAGGCACAGCAATAAAAGTTGCCAGTAGAAGTAGGAAAGAAAGTTGTTTAAACATCTATTTATCTTTTTCAAGTTGTGCTGAAACCAATCCGAAGCGACGTTCGCGTGATTGATAATCGAGCACTGCTTTGTATAAATCTTCTTGTTTGAAGTCTGGCCAAAGAACTTCAGTAAAATGGAACTCAGCATAAGCAATCTGCCAGAGAAGGAAATTACTCACTCTGTGCTCACCGCTAGTTCTTATTAATAATTCTGGATCAGGAATTCCGCGAGTAGAAAGCATACTTGCCATCATCTCTTCGTCAACTTGATCAACTGTAATATCACCCGACTTGACCAATCGTGCAATTTGTTTTGTTGCGTGAATCAATTCCCATTTTGCACTGTAGTTCAATGCTAAAATCAGGTTGATTCCTGTATTGTCTTTCGTTCTTTGGAATGCTGCTTCCAATTCATTTTTACATGAAGTAGGAAGTCCTTCCGTATCACCGATACTTGAAATGATAACATTGCTCTTGTGCAATTCTTCCACTTCTCCACTTATCGTTCGAACCAATAAATCCATCAGTCCGTCTACTTCTTCTTTAGGTCGGTTCCAATTTTCTGTAGAAAACGCATAAAGAGTTAAGTATTCAACTCCAATATCCTGGGCTGCTTTAAGTGTTTCTCTCACTGCTTCAACGCCAAAATTGTGCCCAAACAAGCGATCTTCTCCTTGTTGTTGCGCCCAGCGACCATTTCCATCCATTATAACGGCAATGTGTCTTGGTGTTGTATCTCGGTTAATTTTATCCAGCAAACTCATTATATTTCAATAATTAACGAAAATAAGCAAAGTATCGTATTCACTCACGTTCCAAGCTACGACACTTAACGTACTTTAACAAAAGAAAGCGCAAAGGTACGGGTTTTATGGGAAAAGTGGCAAATTCTTGAATGTTGAGATCCAAATTGGGTCAGAGATTGGTTTTCACTTCCCGTCATGGTGTCAAACTCGCCCACTATATCAATTTCATTTTTAACAAGTATTCTTTGATAATCGCTATCAATAGAGCCTAAAAATTCTTCACGAACCACAGTATCATCACAGTAGCCCTGAGCGTCTTCAGGTATGAAAGTTCGATTGATTAGAGGAAAGAAGTAGAATCAGGTTGCCATTTAGTTGCCTGTAGCGGTGAGTTCCATTACTCGTTATATAAATATATATAGTCCCGATTACAACTTGCAATCGGGACTATAGGTGTGACATTTTACATTTAGTCTAGCAACTAGACAACATGACCATCCAATTCTGATTTCACAAAAGTCCTTTTTGTTGATCGATGGAAGCTTCATGAATCATTTCGTACAGCCCTTTGACAAACTGAGGATCTAGTTCATATTTGCTGGCTAACTTTTCATTTTGATCACGTACTGCGGACCATCGCTCTGGTTGTAGAATATCAAGTTGATCCCGACGTTTTGAAAGAGCAATTTTTTGAGCGATCGACATTCGGCGCGCTAGAAGCGAGATTAAATGTTCATCTGTTTGATTAATCTCCTCACGTAATTCAAGTAGATCTTGTGATGACCCATAGAGGTAGTCCAATAGTGCCAGCAATTGATTGGGTCTCAATTGTTGCTTTTTATCTGATAAGGCTACACTTGGATCACGGTGTGTTTCAATCATGAGACCATCCAACTTTCGTTTGACTGCCATCTCTGAAATTGATGGGACCAAAAGAGAATCTCCGGATATATGACTAGGGTCGCATATCACCTTCTTTTCAGGCATTAACTCACGAAATTGATCCACTAAATCCCAATGAGGTTCATTTCTCAAGATACCCTTGTAACCAGAATGAAATCCGCGATGGATGCCAATTGTATTTGTAATTCCTGCTTTTTCAAGCCGTTCGAATGCTCCGATCCACAAATGAATATCCGCGTGAATTGGATTTTTCACCATAATCGTCTTGTTCGACCCTCTCAGTGCATCTGCAATAGCTTGAACGGAAAAGGGATTCACCGTGGTACGCGCACCGATCCATAAGATATCGATATCATGTGCTAAACAGGCTTCAACATGAGCAGGCGTAGCAACTTCAGTAGAGGTTCTTAGTCCATATGTTTCCTTTACTTCTTTTAGCCAATTCAGCCCTTTTGAACCAATACCTTCAAAAGAGCCGGGCTTGGTTCTTGGTTTCCATATACCAGCACGGTAAATAATGGAAGGGTCAATAGCATGGATTTGACGAGCAGTATCCATTACTTGATTTTCACTCTCCGCACTACACGGACCAGCAATGATTATTTGATTTTTTGGAATTTCCATGGTCAAGAGATTATTTCATTTTTAATGTAGACTCCGAGTATTGAGAGCTCAAGAACTTCACTTCTTAGGGTGTTAATCGACGCCTCGAACGAGATTCCTGTTCCCCACTCAACATCAAGGATAAATTGATACTGGTCATTGTTTGATGCTAACGGGACAGACTGGATTTTAGTCAGGTTCAATCCTAGCTTTTGCATTAGAACCAATGCACTAGACAAAGAGCCAGAAACATTAGGTAATTGAAATGAGACACACGCTTTATTGGCATGTTCATTTCGAACTTTTTGTCGGGAAAGAACTAAGAAGCGCGTTCGGTTTCCCTTAATGTCATGAATGTTCTTTTTAAGAATTGATAGACCATAGAGCGAGGCAGTTGTCTCATTCGCGATAGCTGCCAGAGAGCTTAGCTGCTGTTCAGCAACGGATTGTGCGCTTGTGGCTGTATCAGAAATTTGTTCTCGTTCCCAGGATTTATTCGATAGTAACTCGTTGCATTGCGCTAATGCGATGGGATGTGAGATCACCTTTTCGATTGAATCGATTGTAGTAGAACCTATTCCCATAAGGTGTAATTCTATCGGCAATGTAATTTCTCCAATGATATTCAATTGATAACGAGAAATGAGATGATAATTCGTCAGAATACACCCTGTGAGCAGGTTCTCTATTGCCATTACGCCATAGTCAGCTTCATTGGAAACGATTTTCTTACATACTTCATCAAAGGAGACGCAGCTTTCGATTAAGAGATCTTCCCCAAATATTTTCTGAGCGGCTATGTGGTGGAATGATGCTTCAGTTCCTTGAATTGCAATCTTGTGCTTTCTCATAATAAATCAAATTATTGGTAACAAAAAAAGCCCTGGTGAAAATTTCACCAGGGCCATCAAAAGGGTTATGTATGTCTACTATCTCCTCTCTAGGTTCCGGTGTATCGAAACGCTAAAAAAGAAATAATATGTTGTATTGTTCATGTTCATTTTGTCCTCAGACTATATGCAAATGTATGAATGAATTTTAATTGACCAAATTATTTTTAATAAAAAATGATCCAATCATATTTTAGACCCCACCAATTTACCTATTTTCTTTTGAAGTAGATGATGTAAATTTCGTTCCCTTGCAGCATATCCGTCTTCCAATATTTGTTCGTTGACCTCTCCCATTAATTTTACGGAATCATCTACAACCATTGTATTTTCTCGATAAATCATTACTCACCAGCAACGCTCCTGAATGGCCGTACTATTCCTAGAAAGGAATTTTTAAAGTACTCATACGACAAGGACAACACAGCCTGTCAAAACAAAAAACTTAATTACAATTCGCCAATATTGAAGCCCAAGGTAAAGTTCAGTTTTGTTGAAAAGCCATTTGAATTTATGATTGGATTATGTATTTCTGCTCCCTGCGACCAATCATCTAGACGATCGAAGCCAATTCCATAATCAATACCTATCATCCCGAAAATAGGCAAGTAAAGTCTCAAACCGATACCGGCAGATCGTTTTACATTCAGAGGATTGAATTTCTCCAACGACGGAAATGTATTTCCTGCTTCAACAAAACCCAAAACATATACCGTCGCTTGAGGATTCAATGAAATTGGGTAGCGCAATTCAAGCGAATATTTTGCAATTAATGGATCTCCATTCTCAGAGCTCAGAGCACCATTTTCGTATCCACGGAGAGCAATTGATTCTTGTCCGTTGAGTGAATTCGAAGAACCAAGCATTCCACTTCCACCGAGGGAAAAACGATCGAAGGGAGTAATTCCTTTGGATGACGAATAGCTTCCAACATAACCGAACCCAATTCTCGGCATGAGGACCAGCTTTTTATTTTGGGTTAAGGGCAAATACCATTCTCCCGTAAATTTTAACTTATAATACTCGAGGTATTTGTAGCGCTCTTGTTCCGAATGACTGGAATAATCGCTAACCCCATCAAACGCAGAGTATGGAAGGGTACCTTTTGCACTGAACAGGATTTTGGAGCCCGATTGAGGATAAATTGGGGTATTCACCGAACTTCGTTGGATCGTGTATCCTAAACTCAAATCATTTGCAAAACCTGTATCGAAGGCAACAAAGGACTCAGCATTCGTCACATCGTAGTATTTGTAATTCAATTGAAATGATTCTGAAAAATAATCATCTGGCCATTTTTTGCGGCGCTGTAAACTCACTCCAACATCTGCCACTGATAATCCACTGTAATCTGGATCATCCTGACGCCACGTATTCCCATTTCGATCATACCTCGCCCAAACGGAAAGTGCATTTGGTTTCTTCCCTCCTAACCAAGGCTCTGTGAAGGAAACCGATGAGCTAAAGTAATTCGTTGTGCTACTGACACGTAATTGCACTGTTTGTCCATCACCCATTGGCACAGGCGACCACTGATTTTTCCCGCGAAACATATTCCTAACACTGAAATTATTGAACGAAAGTCCAATTGTCCCTACCAAGCGTGTAGGATTTTCCTCCGTTCCATTTCCACCCAAACTTCCTGTGAGTTCGACTTTGTCTCCCGATTTCTCTTCTACAATGTATTCGATATCAACTGTGCCATCTTGCGGATTTGGAATCGGATTCACTTGAAAGGCTTGTTCATTGAAAAATCCAAGTTGCGCCAATTCACGTTGTGTACGAATGATATCATTTCGATTGAACAAGTCTCCTGGTTTGGTTCGAATCTCACGTCGAATTACATGCTCATTTGTTCGCGTATTTCCCTTGATGATGACATTGCGTATTCGGGCTTGCTTTCCTTCAATGATTCTGATTTGGTAATTGATCTTATGGTCAACAATGGACACTTCAACAGGAATCACTTGAAAGAAGAGGTAACCGCGATCCATGTAGAGCGAAGAAACATCGCGACCATCCATGCTCATGAATAAACGCTGTTCGAATAATTGTTTATCATAGATTTCGCCCGAACGGATCCCAAGAACGGTATCCAAAAAAGTAGATCTAAACTTCGTATTACCGACCCATTCTACATCTCCGAAGTAATACGTTTCCCCTTCATCAATCTTGATGTCAACTTGAAGTTCATCTGGATTGGAAAAGAAGACGCTGTCATTCACTATTGACGCATCTCTCAAGCCTATCGCATTGAACTCTTTCAAAACGGCCATTTTATCGTCTTTGTAATTTGATTCTGAAAACTTGGATCGTTTGAAAAAGCGCCAAAAGACTTTCTCTTTGGTGTTTTTCATTGCCATTTTCAGTCGCCATGGCTTGATAGATTCAACATCCTCGAAGTTGATCTCACCAATTTTTACTCGCTTCTTCTTATTGATGGAGATATCAAAAATGATGGAATTGTCCATCAAGGGATCATCTGATTCAGTGATCTCAACATCTACAGAGTAGAACCCTTTCTCTCTGAAGTAGCTACGGATTTTCGATTCTGTTGTAAACACCAAATTCTCCGATATTGTTTTTCC
>NVXP01000082.1 GCA_002733985.1 Fluviicola sp.
GATAATTCCAATTAATTCAAATCCATCAATAGCGTCTTCCCAAACTATTCCTGTCGCGTTTGTATAAAATTGATAAAATCCACCATTAAAAAATTCGGCAATAAACCACATCATAGCGAATATCAATCTCTGTGGATATGAGAATTGTTCAAGTCCCTTTTCATATTCTATTTTTGAACCATAAGTATTAACACTTTGCCACAAAGGAGCAATAATTGCCATCGGATCTCCTTGATCAATCACCGAATCATCAATTTTTAAGTGTTTTGTTGTCATTTTACTCCTTCCTTCATTAAACATAACATTCGAATATACGGAATGTTCTATATATCTCTTAAACAGAATGCTAATCCCGAATTAATGACTTTTCGTAACCACCTCCACACTGGATTCCTTATTGGAGAAATGAATAAACACAAAGTAAGCCCCATTTTTCCAATCTGCTGTGTTAATGAGGTGCGACAACCCAACCTTCTTCTGATAATAAACCTCTTGTCCGATAGAATTTATCACCCTTAAGTCGCGAATATAATGTGAACTTTCTATTGCCATTTCAGACTGAACTGGATTCGGGAAAATCACGACTTTCTCCGCTGTTTCAAATTCCCCCTCAATACCTAAAGAACTATTACCACAGGCATTGTTGAAAATAGTTCCAGAATCGTACCTGTCATAAGCCGGTATGGAGGTAGCGCCCATCATATTTGGTGTGCCAATTCCAACCCATTGGGCCATTGTGATAAAGTCAGGTTTTTCGGAATAAGCATAGCTTGAATCGATTAAGATTTCCGTTCCTGCGGGATGAATTGTTCCCTTATTGTTGTTTCCATGAATAAAATGACCGCTTCCTTGCAGTGTGTAATTGATTAGGTTGTATGGAAAGTTATCGTTCGTGATCTCATTGCCCAAGAAGTTTTGATTTGGCGAATTGCTTGCACTAAAAAATATACCATAGCCTTCTGATCTATTTCTGAAAAAGGTATTGTAAGGACCATTCGGGCCGTGTGAATTGTCAATCACAATATTCTGACAGATGTTTTGCTCAAATAAGTTAGAATAGGGATAGTTTCCATGTATCACCATATCCCCAGCGGAATTTTCTGGAGTTGATTCCCAGTAAGGGTCGACTGAATAATTATAGGCAAAGACATTGCCATTGGCACCTGACTGCGCAATCATTGAATGGCGGAGATGCTCGAAAATGTTGTTTTCAACCAAGCATTCATTAGAAGTAGCATGAAGCATGACACCATATGCTCTTCCATTACCACCATAGCCAAAGGCATGATGGAAATATGACTTTGAAATATAAATATTGGAAGATCGTCGTGCTTGAATATGACTAAATGTACAGTTCTCAGATTCTATCCCGTTTACCCAAGAATTAACAGCATACTTGAAATTAAGATTGCTCGATTGTTCTGGAGCAGTATCGTCCATACGCTGAATTTTAAGGCATTCGATCCCCACATTTTCTACGGGATTAATTCTTACGATGTAGGGTGAACGGGCAATGTCGAAATCCATGCGAAAAGGAGACTCGAACACGATTTTATTGTTGGAAATAGTTTTAATTCTCAGAATTTGACCCACACTGTTTTCTGCCCAGGAAGAAGTCACCAAGTCGCTATCATATTGCACGATTTGTACCCAGTTTCCAATTGAAAAACTTCCAGGATCTGATACGATCATGAAACTACTGTCTTTTACAGCAGCTTCTGTTAAAGAGGTGGTATCGGAGGATACTAGTGAGCCTTGAATACTAAAAGAATGGCTCGTGCCGCCTAAATCCATTGTGAACGTAGTTTGGTCGGCACCTTGGCCTCTTATTATTACATTACTTGTAATGTCTATTGTGTTATTGAATAGGTAATTCCCCGTTGGAAAATTCAGAATCGCACCGGGACCAGTAATAGAAAGTAAGACATTGTCAAGAATAGAATCATTGGGCACATTGCCATTGCCAACTGCACCTTGTGCTAGCATATCGATTTCTATAAAACCAGTTGTTGTAGTGTCCCTCAAACCCGCAAGAGTCCAATCAACGCTTCGCGAGGGAATTAAAGTTTGTGAAAATGCGCTTGAGTACAAGAACAGAAACAATAAGGAATAGATCCAATTCATTTTGTGTGGTAGTAAATAGTGGGAATAGTGTTTTAGTAGTTGAAACATAGCCAGCAGCGAGCTATGATTTCAATTTTGTTTTTTAGCGAAACGATTTAAGGATTGCTTATTTAAGTACATCTTGTAGACTTTCGTCCTTATCAAAAACCGATTTTGCAAAAGGGCATAGCGGGATTATTTTAATGGTGTTATTTCTGGCCTTTTCGATGATTTTCATGAGGAGCATTTTTCCAGCACCTTTTCCTTGAAGTGAGCTATCAACTTCTGTATGATCAATGATGATTAATGTGGGTGATGCAATGGAATAGGTCATTTCTGCCAATCTCTTATTGTCCTCCTCTATAAAAGCAGCTCCTTTGGTACTTGTTTCTTCAAGTTGAATAGTCATACTCTAAATTTATTTTTTTGGTCTTGTGCGATTAAAACATCGCTGTTTTAATCCTTAAAATCTGCTTGAATATGTGAACCGTCACAATAGGGTTTATTGTTGGAGGCGCCACATCTACAGAATGCTGTTGTCTTATTTTTTGTCTCTAAGTTACCGTCTTTGTCTTTAACACTAAGGGTGCCATAAACGAGCAGTGGCCCATTTGGAAGTACCTCTATTTTAGTTTCAAAGGTAAGTTCTTCTTGATCGGATTCATCATTCATATAATAACTCAAAGCTCCTGAGGGACACTTTTTAATCTGAGATTTTAACTCTTCAGTTGTTGCATTCTCAGCTTTAATCCATGGTTTCCCTATTGGGTCGTAAACTTGTGGCAAAGCTTTAACACATTCTTTAGCATGGATACATTTTGTCGGTTTCCATACAACGGTTAATTCTCCATTGGTGTATTCCTTTTTTATTTCTGACATAGCAATAGTATTTTAAACGAATAATATATTTTTCACCTCTTCATAAAGTGTAGAATGTCCTTTTTTGTCAGTCGTGTATCTGATCTATTTCTGGCCATGACCAAGCTTCAATGCTTATTTTTCTGTATTCGGAAAAACTTCTTATTTCCTAAGATAACTAAAGAGGCTTTATGTTTATTATTTATTTGTCAGAATTATATTTATGCCGAGGTTTTTTCTCCTTGTACGGTTACAGCTAGTATGTGGGATGTAGAACAGTAGAAAGGGATAATTTTCGAGAAGAGCAGAGATAAACAATATACCTTACATCTCACCAATCAACTCCAAGGTCTCTTGAGCAGCAGCCTGTTCGGCTTTTTTCTTTGAAGAACCAGATCCACGACCATACTCACGGTCGCCGATATTCACGCGGACTAAATATTTCCAATTGGCGCCATCGCTTTCTTCTTTCAATACTTCAAATTCGATTGGAAGACGGTTTTTCTGACTCCAGATGAACAAACGCGATTTGAAATCGATTTCTTCTTCCAAAATACGATTGAGATTCACATATTTTCGGAAGACGTGATTAACGATGCTCCTTTGAGTGGCTTCGTATCCGCCGTCGAGATAAATTGCTCCTACAAGTGCTTCGAACGCATTTCCTTCGATCGTTTCCATTTTGATCGTCCGATTCTTGTTGTAACGAAGGACTTGCCGAATCTCCATATCGTGACCGATTGTTCCTAGAGTATTCCGGCTCACCACTTTCGACTTGATTTTGGTTAAATAACCCTCATCTTCATTTGGGAAGCGCGCATACAAGAATTCAGCGACGATCGAATCTAGAATAGCATCTCCTAAAAACTCCAAACGCTCGTTCGAAATTTCAATTTCCGATGTATTCAGAATTGATTTGTGCGTAAGTGCATGTTCAAATAATTCACTATTCTTTGGGTGATGTCCGAATCGTTCGATAATAAACCGTTCAATTTCAGTATCAGCTTTGGATGTTTTTTTTGAAAAGAAATTGAAAAACCGCGACAATTAAGCCTCAAATTTTTTGACAATCACAGTTGTGTTGTGACCCCCGAATCCAAAAGTGTTTGAAAGTGCAACATTTACCTTGCGCTTTACAGCTTTATGGAAAGTGAAATTCAATTTGTTATCCAATGCGGGATCATCGTTAAAATGATTGATCGTTGGTGGAATAATGTCATTTTTCACCGCTAAAATCGCGGCAATTGCTTCAATCGCGCCAGCAGCACCTAAAAGGTGACCAGTCATCGATTTGGTTGAACTAATGTTCAAGTTGTAGGCATGCTCACCGAAAACAGCTTTAATTGCTTTTACTTCAGCAAGATCACCCAAAGGTGTTGATGTTCCGTGAACGTTTACGTAATCTACTTGCGTTGCGTCGATTTCGGCGTCCTCTAAAGCAGCAAGCATTGTGTTTCTTGCACCCAATCCTTCAGGATGTGGAGCAGTCATGTGGTATGCATCACCGGACATTCCTCCACCGATTACTTCGGCGTAGATTTTTGCCCCACGGCGTTTTGCATGTTCGTATTCTTCTAGAATCAATGCTCCGGCTCCTTCTCCTAAAACGAATCCATCACGATCCAAGTCAAACGGACGAGAAGCTGTTTCTGGAGAATCATTTCTAGTTGAAAGTGCTCTTAATGCATTGAAACCTCCCATTCCCATTTCATTCACACAGGCTTCAGATCCACCCGTTACAATCGCGTCGGATTTTCCAAGTCGAATGTAATTGAATGCATCAATAATTGCGTTCGTTGCTGAAGCACATGCTGAAACAGTCACATAATTCGGTCCACGCAGTCCATATTTAATGGAAATGTGTCCCGCTGCGATGTCGGCAATCATCTTAGGAATAAAGAATGGGTTGATTCGATGTTTTCCGTCTCCTTGATAAAAGGCTTTTGCCTCATCTTGGAAAGTTTGAAGACCTCCAATTCCTGATCCCCAAATCACACCGATTCGGTCTTGATTTGGGTCTGATTCCATTAATCCCGAATCTGCCATGGCCTCGGTAGCCGCGACCATAGCATATTGCGAGRATGGATCGAGTTTCCTTGCTTCTTTTCGATCAAAATGCTCGGTGGCATCATAGTCTTTAAGTTCGCAAGCAAACAATGTTTTAAACTGCGATGCATCATAGCGCGTAATTGGTGCAGCACCACTTTTACCATTGATTAGGCCATCCCAATATTCGGAAAGATTATTTCCAATTGGAGTTAAGGCTCCTAAACCAGTGACTACTACTCTTTTAAGCTCCATGTGAATCGTTCGTTCAGTGTTAACTAAATCTTGTTGATTATTTCGCGTTTTCTGTGATGTACTTTACAGCGTCCTCAACAGTTTGAATATTTTCTGCTTGATCGTCTGGAATGGCGATGTTGAATTCCTTTTCGAATTCCATGATAAGCTCTACAGTGTCTAATGAGTCAGCTCCAAGATCATTCGTGAAGCTTGCTTCATTCGTTACTTCGCTTTCCTCAACACCTAACTTATCTACGATAATAGATACTACTTTTGATTGAACGTCAGACATTTTACTTTATTTTAAGGGTTAATTCTGCCGCAAAGAAAACTACAAATTATCAGAAACCAAAATTATTAGTCATAATATTCAATTACGTCGCTCTTGGATTTCCTTATTATATCAGGTACACGTGCTGATTTGCTTGGATATCCTATGGGTATTAAAAGGAATGGACGCTCGTTATCTGGACGTTCTAGGGCTTTTGCGATGAAGTTCATCGGACTAGGCGTATGCGTCAAAGCAACGAGTCCTGCATTGTGAACAGCCATCAATAAAAATCCTGAAGCAAGTCCAACAGACTCGGAAACGTAGTAATTTTGACGCTTTGAGCCGTCTTCTTGAATTTCATACGGTCTTTTCATTACAATTACGATCCAAGGAGCAATGTCAATGAATTCTTTTTCCCAGTCTGTTCCAAGGGGCGCCAAATCTTCTAACCATTCATCGCTCATGCGGCCACCGTAAGATTTTTTCTCTTCCTCTTCAGCCAGAGCACGTAATTTTGATTTTAACGATGCATTGGAAATTAGACAGAAGGTCCACGGTTGTTTGTGTGCCCCTGACGGTGCAGTTGATCCTGTCATCAGAATGTTCTCCATTACCTCTTTTGGAACCGGTTCATCAGAAAAATCCCTTACTGATCTACGTTCATCCGCCCAATCCAGGAAGGTGCGTGATCGTTCCAACATGTCCTCAGGGGAATAGGTCTCTCGATTAAAATCAATAAAGGGAAAATCGTTCTCTGCCATTGTTCAATTGTTTAGGAATCGAAAGATACAGATTTAGGACTAATGTTCTAGTTACCTTTTGAATTCATACGAGTACTAGACTGACTGGTTTTGCGAACCTTAAATCCTCGACCATTGTAGTCGTATTGAAAATTCCCCACGGATAAAATTTCGCCGCTACGTAGATTTTTCAAATCGATGCGTTCACCATTATAGATCAAATAGCCTCCGGTGTTCTTGGCAATGAGTAAATAATCAGTACGAAGCGAGCCCTTTATCGAGCACATCAAAATGTTTA
Source organism: Fluviicola sp. (assembly GCA_002733985.1). Classification (GTDB taxonomy): domain Bacteria; phylum Bacteroidota; class Bacteroidia; order Flavobacteriales_D; family Crocinitomicaceae; genus UBA4466. The sequence goes on from NVXP01000082.1 coordinate 6,554, forward strand.
CTTTTTTAGTCACGTTCGGAAGCAATTCGATGTCTCTAACGCCAGAGTAATTGTCACCAATTAATAGAATTGCATCACAAATAGTGTCCTTGTTTAAAGTGTGGAGCAGTGCTTCAATGTCGCTTTCTGGTCGTTCACCGCCACTTCCTCTTCTCATTGTTTCAGTCACTAAATTATCAATCGAGACTAGATTGAATGTCGTGTAGACACCTCCTGTATTACCGATTTTTTTCTTTTTCGTTGGTTTGCCGTCACCATCATTGAAAAAAGTAAAGCTCGTAAAGTTCAATGAATCGTTGTTTGCTTGTATCCATCGCTTCATTGCCGCAACATGTTCGGTCATACTTCCAGTGACATCCATTACCATAGCAGTCCGTTCATGTCGATCCAAAACTTCTAAGCCTTTGTAGACGGGAGCTTGCTTCATGAAAATTTCTTCTGGCGTCGAGCCGTCATACAATTCGATAAGGTCACTTGGTTTTTCTTCCAGCGTTTTACCTACAAGTGTAGGGCGTTCACCGTTAATGAGGTACATTCCATTTACATTTGGCGAATACGAAACGCGCACTTCGAGATCCAATTCAGAATCTACGGGAATAGAATCGCGATAAGCTGGCTCCCAATTAGGCATAGCGGTAATAGCATGAATCACTGTTGCCTTAATCCGTTCAGGTCGTTTATCAAGGATTTCTACAGCACTTATTATTCCAAGTTTATTAATTTTAATGTGCGTTTTCACCCATTGATCATCGCGTTTGAGTGCAATTTCATCTGTACGAAGCTCTTTTCTCAAAAAGTCAAGCATCGCATCTGGTCCTTCAATGAATCGTGCCTGTTGATCTGCAATGATGATTGGTTTTGTTGATGTTGAGGTTGTTGGATTCAATTGATCTTCAAGAATGTCGAGTTTCTTCTTTAAAAAGACATCGGTTGGATTTTTTAAATAACTCTCCAATTGTGCAATTTCTTCTAGCCGCTCCGCTTCTGAGCGAATAGATCGATGGATAACAACGAATCCATGAAAGAAGGTTCTGCCCATTTCCGGTGACTGACATCCCGTTTGTTCCACAAGTTCCCATTCGATGTATGGATCTTCAATGATTTCAGGAAAGGAGGAATTTAATAGCTCGAACCGTTTTCGATCTAGGCTTAATTGATTGAAATTTGGACTTTTTCTATATGTTGTATACACGTAGTACACTTTGACAATGGTGAGTTCTTTTAATTCCTCGATCGACCGTTTGAACGCGACATCATTTTTTGCAAAGATGGAAGAAACCAGAGTAACAGAATTTGAAGGGCTAAGGTGAATCTGATCGATTTCTGTTCTGTTTTGGCTGAGAATCTGTTCAATTAGACCAGTGTTTTGGGCTGTTAATAACTGAAGGGATAGGATAAAAAATAGGGAAATCAGTATTTTCATAGTCCAAGTATAATGATCTAAGTAGAAAATGTTACGCCGTTTATTGAATTCAATCCGTAAGAAACTTTAATAAAGGTGTATGCTGATTGAAACGGACTTTCTACCTTTGCGCTATGACAAAGCAACGCATTGGTATTTTCGCTTCGGGAACAGGCAGTAATGCGCTCAATTTAATCCGATCTTTCAAAGGGCACGATTCTTTGGAAGTTGGCTTGGTGTTGAGTAATGTTGAAACGGCGCTTGTATTGAAGGGATCGTACGATTTAGGGACTCCAATCTTCTACATGAGTAACGCAGATGTTTCTAATGGAGGATTATTGCGTACATTCTGTCAAGAACATCAATTGGATTGGATTGTTTTGGCTGGATATCTTAGAAAAATTCCTACTGAACTAATTCGTGCTTATCCAAATAAGATGATCAACCTTCATCCTTCTTTGTTGCCAAAATTTGGTGGGAAGGGAATGTATGGAGCAAATGTGCACAAAGCAGTACTCGAAGCTGGAGAAACAGAAACTGGGATTACGATTCATTTTGTGAATGAAGAGTTTGATAAAGGACAGAAAATTGCGCAATTCTTTTGTGGATTGACCGAAAGCGATGATTTGCGAAGTGTTCAGAAGAAAATAAGTCAATTGGAACAAGCATTTTTACCAACCGTGGTAGAAACCACAATTTTGAAATAATATGAGTTTTTTCGCAGAATTTGATTTGACAGAGATGTTCAAAGCGACAATGGTTTTGTTCGCGGTAATTGATATTATTGGATCTATTCCAATCATCATTAAACTCAAGGAGCAGTCAGGTGGCGAGCTTCATGCGGGTTGGGCAACGATCGTTTCCTTCGTAATCATGATCGCGTTTTTGATTGTTGGAGATAACATCTTGCTTTTCTTCGGTGTTGAAGTAGAAGCATTTGCTGTAGCTGGATCGATTATTCTCTTCGCAATGGCCTTGGAAATGATCATGGGCGTTAAGCTGTTTAAGGACGATGTTTCTGGAAAGACAGCCAGCATAGTGCCCTTGGCCTTCCCGATCATTGCTGGAGCAGGAGCCATGACATCTATTATATCACTGCGTGCGGAGTATGAAGAAATCAACATTGTGGTGGCGATTTGCATCAATGTTTTAGTCGTATTTGCAGTGCTGAAAATGACGAAAGTGATCGAACGAATTCTCGGTCCTGGTGGAATTGCAATTGTGAAAAAAGTATTCGGAATTATCCTTTTGGCGATTGCCGTGAAGTTATTCTCTTCGAATGCGAAGGAATTGTTTTTGTAGGTTGCCACTGATCGCAAATACGTATTAGCATCGACTTTATTAATTTGAGGACATAGAAAAAGGCGGCTGAGTTATCAACCGCCTTTCAATTTATTCTTAATCAGAATTACTTCGCGACAACAATACGTTTAGTAGTAACTGTTCCTTCGTTCTTTACCTCAACGATGTAAACACCACTTTCCATATTCGCTGTACTGAAAGCTAAATTTTTGTTGAATACATTGCTCACCAGTTCCTTAGAAACAACTGTCCCGTCAACAGAAATAATAGAAACCAATGCGTCTCCGTTTATTTCACCAAATGTTAAGTTGACAACTTCCGTCGCTGGATTTGGGAATACTTTGAATTTAGGTTCAGTGATTTCTTCGAAAAGTCCAACTGTTACCCCGTCAACTGACAATGAAACATCATCGACAAGAACGTTGAAAATTACTGTTGAACTTTGAAATCCTTCTATGCGAATGATGTGAGAACCGCCGTCTGCTGACGAACTTATGTCTAGAGATAATAATGTGTACGTAGTATACGCAGCAGAATCTAAAGCAGTAAGGGTAGATAGTATAGTTCCATCTAAACTAACTTCTAATCTGTCAGTAGCCAAGCCAGAAGCAGTACCAGGAAGTTTTACCCATAAATCAATAGATGCACTTGTTCCAGCTGGGATGTTAAAAGTTTGCTCCAAAGAACCTGTTTCGACAGCTCCAGGGGCACCTCCGAACCAAGCGTAAAAAGAACCAGTGTTTGCAACACAAGGGCCACCGCAATCACCACAGCCTGTATCACATATAGGGGTTCCAAAAGCGGGCGACACTTCAGTCCAAGCGCCACCACCGATTCCAGCTTCGAAGCTTCCGTCAATAACTTGCGCATTTGAATAAAAACCGAGGCATAATGCGATTGCCAAAGCGTTAAATTGTAATAATCTTTTCATAGAGTGTGATTTTGTAATTATTTCAAACGAAAGTATATACTCTCAGGATGTTCGAATTTTGAATCCGATCAGAATATTCAGAGAATATACCCTCCTAACAACAAAGTATTCGGAATTATCCTTTTCGTGATAGCCGTGAACTTATTCTTTTCGACTTGCTCGTGAGTTATTTGTTTCTAGCGATGAAGGAAGAGATAAAAACGACTATGACGCCTAATCTTTAGGCTCATGTCAGCGAAACTTATTAGACAAAAAAAATCGCCCTGAATTTCTTCAGAGCGATTTTCGGAGGAAAGTGATTTTGCTAAACTTTACTTAATCATCACCTTATTTACTTCTTTGTTGTCTCCATTTTGAATGGTGATCGTGTACATTCCAGGTCCGAATTTCCTTAAATCCAGTTCTTTCTCATATTTTCCTGAGAACTTACCGAGCTTTTCTTGGAAAACTTCCTTTCCAGTTGCATCGTTCACAGTGATAGTTGTCTTCTTGTTTTCCGTACTCTCGTAGCGAATTTTAAACGTTCCATCGTTTGGATTTGGATAAACATCCATCTCTTCAGTTGAATGATGTACTCTCATTTTTGAATTTCCAGATGTTTTTTCATCATAATCTTCAGTAACTAAAACGATGGTAAAATCTTCTTTTTCATCAGACGACATAAACATCACCCGATGCCCTTTATCTTCAGAGCTCCATTCAAAGTTGTCATCATGGTCAGAATGCATTTCAATTCGTCTAGTGATAACTTTCATATCCTCACCACCTTCTTCCATCAGTTTTTCCAACTCAATTTTGAGTTCTTTCATCTCATCTTCTAATCCCTCTGGGAAATTACCGTCGATAAAAATATTGATGTCATCACCGTTCATCATCTCTGTGATGTGAATGTTGTCCAACTCTTCTTCAGTCATTTCAACTTGCTCGCCATTCACTGTTTTTGTGATGGTTTTGTTTCCGTCCTCATCAACTTCAACGCGAATTTCAATCCGCTCATCGTTTTCACCCATTTCGTGATCATCGAAGTGCATTTTTATCATCTTCGGGTGCTTTCGGTGCTCTCCATGTTTTCTGTGATTGCTTTCGATGTCTTTTAGCTCTTCTTCCGTTAGTTCAACTTCGACACCATTCACCGTCTTTTTAGTCGTCATGTTTCCGTCCTCATCGACTTCTACTTTAAGTTCGATTCTTTCTGAGAGATTATCAACGTCTAATTCAAATTCTCGAACAATCGTTCTAAACTCTCTCATTTCTTCATTCAGGCCAGATAAAGAGGGGATTTCAATAATTTCGACATTTTCACTGGAAATACCTTTATCGGCAAGAAACTGCTCAGGTGTATAAGTTGATGACATCGGAATGACGGTATCATATTCGATCATTTCTCCGTCAGCGTGATGAATGATTTGATATTTTTTATTTTTATCTCCACCATTATCATTTGTGAAAGAGGCGAGGAGTAATCCAGATGCAATTAATGCACCACCAACGAAGGCTACTTTTTTTATTGATTTCATACGATTAAATTTATGATCATTCGCGATTAGTGCACTTGATCTGTTTCTGAATCAAAATTACATAGCAAGTTGAGTGCTTAGCGTTAAAGAAAATCGAACGTAGGTTAAAGTTAGGTTAAAGTCCTTTTTGTTCCCGATCACAGATTGTATTTTTGACTGTCTCATGAAGAATCGTTTATTATATAGTTTAGTTGGCATGATGGTGATTTCACTAGTTGGAATCATTGTGCTCCAATCAATCTGGGTTTCTAAAGCAATAGAAGACCAGGAAAAGGAATTCGGTTTGCTCGTCAATACGGCTTTGAATGATGTGAATGCGAGCATTGATGAAAATGAGGCACTTTTCTTTTTGGAAGATGGGCTTGCTGGTTTGGGAGATTCTTTAAGAGTCGATCATTTTATAGAAAGAACTAATGGTACCAGAATAGACTCAGAAGGAAGCCGAATCAAAATTTCATACAAGCATTCTGAAAGACATGCTAATCAAGAAGATTTTCCGTCGGAGGAAATCGAAAGAGCATTGAGGGAAATCCGAGTTGAGGTAGAAGAGTTGGAATCTCGAACTGATTCGATTACTGTCATCATGGAAAACGCGGAGAACAAATTCCACAACATAACTACAGTAGTAAGACGTTTTGTAATGGATCATGATTTTTCAAGAAATCTATCCGATCGAATTTCATTATCAGAGTTAGATTTTCTCGTAAAGGAGAAACTCTCAATGCAAGGTGTCGATGCTGAACTTGAATTAGCTGTGCTTCGAATTCCAACTAGAGAGCTTGTGGAAGATTTTGCCACGGAAAAGTATCAGGAAGAAGATACGGAACTTACCTTCAAAAAGAAGTTGTTTCCGAATGATCGCTCAGAAAGAGGCCGTGGCTTTGAGCTTGCGGTGCAATTCAATGGAACGAATGGCTTTGTTTGGTCAGGAATTCAATCGATGGTCTTTCTATGCATCTTATTCACATTGCTTATTTTGACATGTTTTGCTTATTCTTTGCACTTAATTTTCAAACAGAAACGAATGAGTCAGGTGAAGAATGACTTCATCAACAACATGACGCATGAATTGAAAACACCTTTGGCTTCAATCTCTCTTGCGGCATCATCGATTGAACATCCAACCGTGATTGTTCAGCCGTCGGAAATTCAACGGTTTGTAAAAATCATCCAAAGTGAAGAGCGAAGAATGAATGAGCATGTGGAACGCGTGCTTGATATAGCTGCTCTGGATCACCAAGAATTACGAATGAATTTGGAGGAACTCGATCTTTTGGAGCTTGTGCGCAATGCTATGGAACATGTTCAGCTCTCGGTTTCTTCTTCAAATGGGAGTGTTGTGTTGAAAACAAATCTTGATATAGCCTTGATCAACGCGGATAAATTCCATTTTTTGAACGCATTGATTAATGTGTTGGATAACAGTGCGAAGTACAGAAAGGATCCGTTGGAAATTGTTGTTACCGTTGAGGCGATCCAGGGAAATTATGCGATTAGTATTAGCGACAACGGAATTGGGATGAAAAAAGCGGCTGTGAAACGTGCATTTGATAAATTCTATCGGGAAGAAACAGGAAACATTCATACTCGGAAAGGATTCGGTCTAGGTTTGAGTTATGTGAAAAGCATTGTTTCGGAACATTCGGGCAGCGTTGAATTGTCAAGTGAACTTGGAAGAGGCACAACTGTCATAATTAATCTACCGAAAAGATGAGTAGTGGAAAACGTATTTTGCTCGTTGAAGATGAAGAGAATTTTGGTTCACTTCTTCAGAACTATTTGCGCCTGTCTGGTCATGAAGTTGATTGGGCGAAGGATGGAACATTGGGATATTCAACTTATGTAAATGGTAGTTATGACGTTTGCATTTTTGATGTGATGATGCCTAATATGGATGGTTTTGCACTAACGGAAAAGATTCGCGCACGCGGAAGTCGAACACCAATTATTTTTCTGACCGCAAAGAAAATGAAGGAAGATATGATCAAGGGCTATCAAGTCGGTGGAGATGATTATCTAAACAAGCCTTTTGATATTGAGATTCTGTTGCTGAAGTTGGATGCGATTTTCAGTCGACAGGGGCAAGGTCAAGCTGAAAAACAAGAGGACAGATACAGTCTTGGTAATTATGCTTTTGAAGTTAAGCCGCGCTTGCTTCATTTTAATAATGGAACAAAGAAACTATCCCCGAAAGAAGGCGCATTGCTCGAATTGCTGTGCAAACACCTCAATGATGTTACACCGAGAGAAAAAGCCTTGATTGAAATTTGGAAAGAAGATACGTACTTTACCACAAGGAGTATGGATGTCTACATCGCCAAGCTTCGAAAGTACCTTAAAGCAGACCCGAATGTGATGATTGAAAATGTACATTCAAGTGGATACGCATTATATGTGAGGGACTAGATCTATTTGAGTACTCGAATTTCACTTCTCCATTTTCATCCGCAAAAAGTTCTTTTCTATTTCATTCTCGGTCAATGAAATGGCTTTTAGCAGGCTCTGTTTATAGGATGGAATCTGAAGTTTCTTTTCTAAATCCCCCTTAATGGAATAGTAATGATGATTTTTATGGAGCTCTTTGTCCTGCAATTGATTCAGTGCATTCAGTGCAGCTTTGTTTCCATCCACTTTCGCAAGAACGACTAAGCGATTTAAAGCGAGCGCCACATTTTCAGTAAGGTTTACGAGTACAGAATAGATTTCTAGGATTGCTTTCCAATTTATGGTGGTGTAGGAAGTTGAGATGGCATATTCCCGTGCAATTGCTGCCTCAAGATGATACCTCGTATAATGATGTTCTGTGTTTGCTAGTTGAATAAACCGGTTGCCCAATTGAATTAAGTCTCGATCCCAAAGAGATCGATCTTGATCTTCCATCGCGATTAAATTCCCTTCTTCGGATATTCGCGCCTCAAACCGAGATAGGTTATAGCTCATTAGTGCTATGAGAGCTTGTAATTCAGGTGTGTTACAATGAGGATTTACATAGAGAAGTCCGGCCAGTCTTAAGGCATCTTCGCAGACATCCTTTTTTAATAATTCATGACCACTGTACGCTGTATAGCCATCGGTGAATAACAAATAAATGATCGTTAAAACGGTATCCATCCTCGAGGATAACTGTAGCTCAGAAGGAAGTGTTAGTTCTTTTACTTTGGTTTTAAAGGTCTTTTTTGCTCTTGATAAGCCCTTTTTCACGGCATCTTCATTTTTAAATAGAACCCTGCCGATTTCTCGATTGCTAAATCCACAAAGTAATTTTAGACTAAGTATTACGCGATCATTTTCACTTATTTCTGGATGACAGCATGCAAAGATCATTTGAAGCTGCTTGTCCTCAATAGCATCGTCAAATTCATAACTTTCCTCGAGATAGTCAGTCATGATTTCAGGGTTAAACATAAGTGTTTTACTACGACGACGGAGCGAATCGATGACGGCATTGTATGAAACACGGTAAAGCCACTTGCTTGGATTTGGCGGGTCATTTTTGTAGGACCATAAGCGCATTGCTTTCAATAGTGAATCTTGAACAGCATCCTCGATAATGTCAATATTGGATGCTCCAAATTTTGATGTCAGAGATGAAATCAATCGAGTATACTCGTTTCTGAATAGGTGTTCTATTTTCGATGTCGGAGGAGATGTCATATTATAAAAACCACCTGGGGAAGACCCCAAGTGGATATTGAGGAAAATTACATGTCCAGGATTTCTCTTATTTCTACATTGGCGTCAGGGCCTTCGTGGATTGGGCATCCCTTTGATATCTCGATCGCCTCTTCCATGTTCTCAACATTTACGATGAGGTAACCACCAACAACTTCTTTCCCTTCAGCAAACGGCCCGTCAATTACAAGCGTTCCGTTCTTAACTACTTGTTTTCCTTCTCCTTTTGCAAGAGGAAGTCCACCTGTCAATTTTCCTTGTTCAGCAAGACCGCCCATCCATTTCTTCCATTTGCCCATGTGCGCTTCCATTTCTTCTGGCGAAAAACTGTCCATTGAGTCTCCTCCACGTAATAAGTACATAAATTGTTTCATCGTAATAATTGTTTTAATTAGTAATTCTTATTTCATCCAACGAACGAACGAGAAAAAGAAAAGGGGACAAATAATTTGAAAAAGATTTGGTGAGTGGTATACATTGAATTCAAGTTATCTCTAAGATAGCATAAATTGATCAATGAAAATTGAATGAGCTTTTTTGCTTTAGGTGCAGAAATAGGAGAATGAAAGTACCTTAATGCAGACCCGAAGGTGATGATTGAAGATGTACATTCGAATGGATACGCACTGTATGTAAAGGATTAGAATTGTATCGTTTGAAATTCATAGCTGAAGCAAGATGTAAATCTTTTGAGGTAGGGGTTTGTCTAAATAGTTTTTGTGAATAAAACGGTTATGCGCCAACTATTACTAAAGTAATTGCGTCACATGAGAAGTAATGAAAATCGCAGTTCTACTTATATCACTATTTTGTTTCTTTGGGAATTCATTTTCACAGGTGAATTATCTCCAAGGAGAAGAATTCTGGTTTGGTTTTATGGAAAATATGTCATTTCAGTATTCAGATGTAGCAATTACTTCAAACAATGGAGCGATTGGTGTGATTGAGATTCCTGCGTCAAATTGGTCTCAATCGTTTGTCGTTCCAGCTAATGGATCCATTGAAATCTCATTACCATTGTCTTTAACCCAAGGAAATCAAACGGGTATTTATCCTTTTGGGGTGAAAATCACGACGAATGGCACTATAAGCGCATACCTAATTAACAGAACTAGTGGAAGTGATGATGCTACTTTGATCAAACCATCAGGAGCGTTGGGATACAAATACTATGTTTCGACATGGCAGGAACCAGCCCCATTCGATGATCTATCCGAATATATAATTGTAAGTACATCAGATCAAACGGTCGTTGATATTGTAACTCCGCTAGGGAATACGAGTGTTATAACTCTAAATGAAGGGGAGATATATCAGTTTCAATCGAGCTCTAATTTAACGGGAACGTACATTGAGTCGACTTGTAATCAACAGGGAGACGTTCATCCTATTGCTGTTTTTTCAGGTGCTAGAGCAACATCTATAGGCGGTAATGGTGCACGAGATCATATTGTGAGTCAGATGTATCCAGTGGATACTTGGGGTACATCGTTTAATTTGGTTCCCTTACCATACGCGGACAATTATTTCATTAACGTGATTGCTAGAGATAATGGAACAACGGTTACTGTTAATGGTGCTGTATATAATCTTGGGCAAGGGGGTTTTTTAACCTTAAATCCTATAGGAATAGGCTATTTATCTTCAAATAATCCTGTTTCTGTTCAAATGTTTACGAGAGGTGCTGACTATATGCCAAATACAAATTTGGATGGAGACCCTTTGATGATTAACGTATCTCCAGATAATCTGGGAGTTCTAAATACGCGGTTTTATTCGTTTGATATGATTGCATCCTTTGTTTACCCACAATACGTGCAAATCGTCACGGAAACTTGGAATATAGGAAATATTGCGTTGGATGGAAATAGTGTTGCGAATTGGATTATGAATCCATTAAATCCGTCTTCTTCGTACGTTGAAGTCAGTTTACCTCAGGGTGCAACAGATCATACGATTGTCTCTTCGAATGGTACTTTTATCGCTTATCCAAATGGTCAATTGCACGCCAGATCTTATGGGTATTGTATTGGACACAATGCGCCGTTCTATGAGGCTGATTTTGACATTGGTTATGTACAGGATACAGTATATTATTCCTTATTTGACGACACAATTTGCTCTTGCGAACCTGTTTGGTTTAATGCGTCATACCCTGATACTTCAGTGGTGTTTGAATGGGATTTTGGTGACGGTACTACAGTAACGGGAAATCCTGTAAGTCATTCATTTTCGAATGGGAATTTTGATATTGAGTTAAACTTAATTGGAACAAGTGGTTGCGTATTAGATAGTGTTGTTAAATACGATCTGACGGTTGTGAATTGTGATATAGAAATGAGCAACTTGAACCCAATTTGTCAGGGAGATTCAGTTACCTTGAGTTCCGTTCTGGGACAACAGTTTTTATGGAGTACAGGAGATACGACTTCTACGATTGTCGTTTTTCCAGATCAAACAACAACCTATTCCCTGCAAGTCGATGGAGGAGTTCAAAGTATATGTGAAGAGATTACGGTTTATGTGTATGAGCCGTCTGTGAGCTTCTTGGATGATTCGGTTACAATTTGTTCGAATGAAGAAGTGATTTTGTCTCCTGGGAGTGTTGGAGATTATCTTTGGTCAACGGGGTCAATAGCAGAGGAGATAACGGCTAGTAATGCTGGTGTGTATTCTGTTCAAATCACAGATACTAACCTGTGTGTCTTATATGACACGACTATTGTTTTTGTTGCGCAAGCGCCGATTTGGACATTAGGAAGTGATACTGTTTTATGTGATGGAAGTTCGTTCCAACTGTATCCAATTGGAAGTGGTGTGAATGGTACATATAATTGGTCAACATTTGATAATAGTAATTCGATAACCGTTGATCAGGAAGGTGAATATTGGTTGGAATTGGATAATGGTATTTGTTCTACGTCTGATTCAATTGAAGTCTTCATTGCGTATCCTTGGGTTTTGTCTGTGGATGATTCGATAGAAATCTGCGCGGATGGTTATTCATTAAATGTAGAACATGATTTTTCGAATTATTTCTGGTCCACTGGTGATACAACTTCACAAATATGGGTAGAGGAGTCAGGAAGCTATAGTGTCGAGGTTGATAATCAATGTGGGCAATATGGTGCTGTATTTGAAGTTATCTTCGATTGCTCATTTGCATTCTATTTGCCCAATTCTTTTACTCCTGATGATGATCAACTTAATGATGTATTCATTGGTGAAGGAATTGGTATAAAAGAGTATGAGTTAATTATTTTTAATCGATGGGGAGAACTCATATTTAAATCGAATGATTTGAGTTATGGTTGGAACGGTGAGAACCTTTCCGGTCAGGAAGCACAAATAGGGGTATACACCGTCGTAGTTAGAATTACCGATTCGGTAGGTGAATTTCACAAGTATACAGGACATGTGGTGCTCGTTCGCTAATGAAAGAAATTACGAACTCTTACATTTTTCCATTAAAAAGTCGACAATACTCGTTTAGGGAGTAGCTAAATCACAGTTGGTGTAATGCATAATCAACCGAATAAAACACGGAAATGAATTAGATTGAAGTAATGTCTAATTCAATCAAGGTGAACAGGAATAATTCCAAAGAGAATCGACCTAATCGTTCAGCTTCAAAACTGCCAAGAAAGCTTCCTGAGGAATCTCAACTCGACCAATCTGACGCATACGCTTCTTACCTGCTTTTTGCTTCTCAAGCAATTTACGCTTACGTGAGATATCACCACCATAACATTTAGCCGTAACATCCTTACGAAGTGCCTTGATCGTTTCACGTGCGATAATCTTCGCACCAATTGCAGCTTGAATAGGAATCTCGAATTGTTGTCTTGGAATCAATTCCTTCAACTTAATACAAATTCGTTTTCCAAGATCGTAAGCGTTGCTTTTGTGAACGAGTGCTGACAAAGCGTCAATTTGCTCTGAATTCAACATAAGATCTAACTTGATCAAATCCGATTTTCTATATCCAATTGGATGGTAATCAAAGGAAGCATATCCACGAGAAACCGTTTTCAAGCGATCATAGAAATCAAAGACAATCTCTCCCAATGGCATTTCAAATGTAATTTCAACTCGATCTTGCGTCAAATACACTTGATTTTTCAATTCACCACGCTTATCGATACAAAGCGTCATAATCTGCCCTACGTATTCTGATTTAGTAATGATTTGCGCCTTGATATATGGTTCTTTGATATGATCTAGCATCGAAGGGTCCGGCAACTCAGAAGGATTGTTTACAATAAACGGGTCTTCTGGGGTTCTTGATAAGAAAGCCTGGTAAGACACGTTGGGAACAGTTGTAATTACTACCATGTTGAACTCGCGTTCCAATCTCTCCTGGATAATCTCCATGTGCAGCATTCCTAAGAACCCACATCGGAAACCAAATCCAAGTGCAGCAGATGATTCTGGTTCGAAAACCAAAGATGAATCATTCAATTGCAATTTCTCCATTGAGTAACGCAGCTCTTCGTAATCTTCTGTATCAACAGGATAGATTCCGGCAAAGACCATTGGTTTCACGTCCTCAAACCCTCTAACAGCGGACACACATGGATTTGCATGACTTGTAATGGTATCTCCAACTTTTACTTCGGCTGCTTTTTTAATTCCAGAGATGATATAACCTACATCACCTGTCAAAACTTCCTTTTTCGGACTTAATGACATCTTTAATATGCCAACTTCCTCCGCGTTGTAATCTTTACCCGTATTTAAGAAGCGAATTCTCTCTCCTTTGGAGATTGTTCCATTGATTATTCGGAAATAAGCAATAATTCCACGGAATGGATTAAATACTGAATCGAAAATCATTGCTTGCAAAGGCGCATTTGGATCACCTTTTGGTGCAGGAATACGGTTAATTACAGCATCTAAGATTTCGTCAACACCCAAACCTGTTTTACCAGATGCTTGAATAACGTCTGAAGGATCACACCCAATCAAGTCAACGATTTGGTCTGTCACTTCTTCAGGCTGCGCGCCAGGCAAGTCCATTTTATTTAGAATTGGAATGATTTCCAAATCGTGTTCAAGTGCTAAATATAGGTTTGAAATCGTTTGTGCCTCAATTCCTTGAGAGGCATCAACAATTAAAAGTGCTCCTTCACATGCCGCAATCGATCGCGAAACTTCGTATGAGAAATCAACGTGTCCCGGTGTGTCAATAAGATTGAGCGTGTATTTGATGCCATTCTTTTCGAAGTCCATTTGAATCGCATGGCTTTTGATAGTTATCCCACGTTCCCGTTCGATATCCATGTCGTCAAGCGCTTGAGCTTTCATATCGCGATCTGAAATTGTTCCAGTCGTTTGCAATAAGCGATCAGCTAGTGTACTCTTGCCATGGTCAATATGAGCAATGATGCAGAAATTTCGAATATGTTCCATAAAAGTGTTGGCTACATGTTTTATAGCACTGTAAAAGTACAGCAAAAGATTGAAGAAGCATGAGGGGATTGGGGAAAAGTGAATGTACGGTAGCATAAGGTAGGTGTTTATAAAACATAAGAGGAGAAAACGGGTGTTTCCTCCTCTTAATACCTAAACTACTACTTATGAAAACTAACTTCTACTTAGTTGCTAAATGTATTTCAAATGTCGTGCCATAAATGGACAAAGTGCTGTGCAAGCATATTATTTTAACGTTCCTTGGCTATTATAAAACATAAGAGGAGAAAACGGGTGTTTTCTCCTCTTAATACCTAAACTACTACTTATGAAAACTAACTTCTACTTAGTTGCTTAATGTCTTTCAAATCTCGTGCCATAAATGGGTAAAGTACTGTGCAGGCATATTATTTTAACGTTCCTTGGCTATTATAAAACATAAGAGGAGAAAACGGGTGTTTTCTCCTCTCAATACCTAAACTACTACTTATGAAAACTAACTTCTACTTAGTTGATCTGTATAGTTCAAAGGATGTGCCAAACTGACGTGAGGTAGAATTAGAAACAAGAAAATTAACAAGCCGAAGCAATAATTTCAAGATAAGAGATAACATGAATACGTTTGATAGGGTCTTCAACTGTAAAGGAGCATGTTATAAAACATAAAAGGAGAGAACTGGCATTCCCTCCTTTTAATACCTAAACTACTACTACTTATGAAAACTAACTTCTACGATATTGATGCTTACTAATCCAGGCATCAATGTGTATTGTTACATGTAATACGCTCAAACCCTCAAAAAATTACAGGCAGGGGGCGTTTTTTAACATATTTTTTGTGATTTTGGCGTAAAAAGAGCGGTTTTCGGGAAAATCGACACAATTTCTATGAATTGTTTCTTGTTTTCAGTGGTACGGGACTTTCGAATTGGAGCGCAGGAGTTTCTAGGGAATAAAAAAACGCCACCCGAGGATGACGTTTATACTTTATATATAGTGTCGAATTACAATCCCAATAAAACTTCTGCAGGATCTTTCGCTCCAAAGATCATTCTCTCTGGATTCTCAAGCATTTCTTTCACTTTAACTAAAAAACCAACAGATTCCTTACCATCAATGATTCTATGATCATACGACAAGGCTACATACATAATTGGTCGGATAACAACTTCACCATTGATTGCAACTGGACGTTGAACAATGTTGTGCATTCCCAAAATTGCGGCTTGCGGTGGATTGATAATTGGTGTCGATAACATCGATCCGAAAACTCCTCCATTTGTGATAGTGAACGTTCCACCAGTCATTTCGTCAGGAGTAATTTTCCCGTCACGAGCCTTGATTGCTACTCGCTTGATTTCGCGCTCAATTTCTGCCAAACTCATTTGCTCTGCATTTCGAACAACAGGTACCATCAATCCTTTTGGAGATGACACTGCAATTCCGATATCTGCATAATCGTGGAAAATAAGTTCGTCGCCATCAATTTGTGCATTCACTGCAGGGAACAAATTCAATGCTTCAGTAACCGCTTTCGTGAAGAAAGACATAAACCCAAGATTCACCTCATGGTGTTCAGAAAATGCTTTCTTGTACTTAGTTCTCATGTCCATGATTGGCTTCATGTCAACTTCGTTGAATGTTGTCAACATAGCTGTTTCATTCTTTACAGCAACCAAACGTTCGGCAATTTTACGTCGCAACATTCTCATACGTTCGCGGTGTTGATCACGCGTTCCACCCCAACCTTGTGCTTCGTTGGTCGAGAATCCTCCCGCCATTGCTGCAACAACATCTTGTTTGGTGATACGTTCGTCTTTTCCTGTTCCGCTTAATTGATTAGCTGAAATGCCATTCTCTGCCATGATTTTTGCCGCTGCAATAGACGGTGTTCCGCTAGCATACGTTTTTTCAGGTGCTGATTTCTTTACAGGATCAGGACTTGGTGCTGGTGCTTTTTTTGCTTCAGCTTTTGGT
>NVXP01000083.1 GCA_002733985.1 Fluviicola sp.
GAATTTCAATTACATCAGGATTATTTCGATCCACTTCAGAGATCATTAATGGAGACCCAACTACAGTTGGACTCAATGAAAGAGCTGCTGTTGAATCACCGAAACATGCAATTGTTGAATCGATTGAAATACTCGTTGTACACTGTGCTTGTGCCTGAGACACGAATAACAAGGAAGTGATTACTGGAATTGCTTTCATGGCTCCAGTGAACCAGTTTCGTAGGTTTTTTTTCATAATGCACTATTTTTGGTTATTATTTCCTGCAAAAATAAGCCAATTGAAAATGTACTAAACAGGTATTAATACCTATTTACACTTTTGTGCACATTTAGATTGATTCTCATTAAGAATCATGCGGTTCGAAATCATGAACGAAAAAAGAGAAATAATCCAAAAACACAACTGACACACAGACAATTACCATCCAACCTCAACTCACGATAAGCTACAAGAATGTCTCGAATCGTTCGAAGTGACAGGTATATCCATTCGGGTGTTTTTCTAAATAATCTTGGTGATTATCTTCTGCTGGCCAAAAAGTAGCAAACGGCTCCAAGCTTGTAACAATTGGTGCGTTCCAACGATTTGATTTGTTAACTATCTCAATGACTTCTTCGGCAACTTGTTGTTCTTCTTCATTTTGAATAAAAATAGTTGATCGGTAACTCGATCCCATGTCGTTTCCTTGTTGGTCGACTGTTGTAGGGTTGTGAATTCTGAAGAAAAAATCCAAAATTTCTCGAAACGAAGTTTCATCCGCGTTGTAGGTAATTTCAATTCCTTCAGCGTGACCAGGATGGTATTTGTAGGATGGGCGTTCGTTTTGTCCACCTTGATAACCAACTTCAGTGTCAATAATTCCTTTTCGATTTCTGAAGAGATCTTCCATTCCCCAAAAACATCCGCCCGCGATATATGCTTTCTTTACCTTATCCATAATGCAACTTCTTTGCTCAAATTTGAGCTGTTTTGTAATTCTATTTAATAATCGATTTCCATTTTGGATGCCGCATTGCCACCACACGAATATACGAGCAAACTGCGGTCGCTTTGAAACCTTCTTCCGTTAATTTCTCGAATGTTTCCAACACGAGTTTTTTACCAATGCCTCCCCCACGAAGTGAATTTGGTACTTCCGAATAAACAAGTCGCATTTCTGAACTGCCCTCAAGTGTGTAACTAACCTTTGCTTGTAAGCCATCTTCAAGTGGAAGAATGAACTCTTTTTCTTCTTTATCGTGTATAATTTCCATCAACATAAAGTTTCGTTAAAAATAATCGATTATGCCGACAATGAAGATGTTAAATCAATGGAGTTGCTCGGATTTACTGTTTTTTGCACGTAATTTTAGGACATCCTTCTAGAAGGATCAACTAAACTAGAATTACACGTTCACTGTCTCAAGAATAAATCTATCCCTATGAGGTTTTTAATCTGCCTATTTTTATCACTCTCCGCTCTAGTAACAAATGCACAATTATCAGGAACGTATACAATTGGAGGAAGTCTTCCAGATTACACAACTGTAAGCTCAGCAGTTGCAGATTTACATTTACAAGGAGTTAGCAGTCCTGTTGTGTTTAGCATTAGAAACGGCACCTACTTCGAAAAGCCAGTATTTACTTCGTGGACAGGAATGACGAGCTTAAACCCTGTGACCTTTGAATCTGAAAGTGGCGATTCCAGTCTTGTTGTTTTACACTATTACGGCGTTTCAAATGCTGACATTCCTCTTACAATATACGGTGCAGACTATCTCATTTTCAAGAGCATTACATTAATGTCCGACACCCTCGGTAACTTTCGGAAATGTGCTGATTTAACGAACTCAGCTAACGGCATTGAATTTCAAAATTGCAGTTTTATTGGAAGTACTCAGGGGAATAATGTTGATGAATCCCTTGTGACCTTGGATGGTGGTACGGGAACCCTTTTTGATAATTGTAGATTCGAGAATGGATGGACCCCAATTTATATCGCAGATGATTATTTTAGTTCCCGTAACAATCATTCTATCATAACGAATTGCGAATTCTATAACTTTATTAGATATGGAATTTATGGCCTCTATATTGGAGACATCACCATTCAGGATAATTACATGAGCACATACAACATGGAAATTCCGCAGTGTATATTCTTCTATGACATAAATGGTGTTTGTACGATCACTGGCAACGAGATGCAAATGCACAGAGACTATGTGGGCTATGGAGCKTTAAAGGGGATCTCCACGAATGATGCAGCCTTTGCTCCAGGTAGTTTGATTGCAAACAATATGATTAACATCATTGGCGGTTCAACGAGTACAATTGGAATCAACCTAGTTGGGAATGGAGTTGGAATTGCAACACTCCCGATCAACGTTGATATTGTTTACAATACAGTTAGAATTATCACCGAGAGTGAATGTTATTGTCCAGGATTCCGTGGCGGACATACCGGAACACGTATTCTGAACAACATTTTCTTTTCTGAAAACAGCACTGCTCCTATAACTGCAAGTGGCACTTCAGATTCGGTCGATTACAATATCTTATATACAGATGGAACTCAAGACTGGTCACAATCCTGGTTTCTTGGACCAAACAATTACTCTGTAAACCCAGGATTTATATCGACATCTGATCCACATGTGCCTCCGCATCTTTTATCAAACTATGGTAGCCACTTCCCTGGTGTTCTCATTGATATCGATGGTGAGCCAAGAGATCCCTTAACTCCTGATATTGGTGCTGATGAAACGGTCACATTGTCTTTGGATGCAGCAATTACAGAAATCGTAACACCAATGCCTAATGGGCATTATTGCGGCCCGATTGATAGCATCCTTGTTGTATTAGGGAATGTTGGAACAACTCCCTTAACAAGTAGCACCATTACCCTCACGGTTGACGGAGTTCCTGTCAATAGTATTAATTGGTCTGGGACACTCTTATATGGAGAATCAGATACCATAAACGTTGGAGCCTACCCTTTTCTTGATATTACGACCTATGACATATCGATTTATTCTTCAAATCCCAATGGCGGAATAGATCAGGAACCTTGGAGCGATACGATTTCCATTTTGGATTTTCAAATTGGTCTTTCGGGATTGTATACGCTAGGAGGAGCGACGCCAGATTTTAATACATTCAAGGAACTTGAGACAACACTGATGACAGCTGGAGTATGCGGCCCCGTTACTGTTAATGTCAGAGATGGCTCGTATTACGACTATTTTTACCTCAAAGAAGTGGAAGGATTATCCGGTTCCAATACATTAACGATTCAAGGAGAATCTAGTGATAGTAGCTTGGTTGAACTTTGGGCGGACAACTCATCAGGAGTGAACTATACGCTATTTATGGAAGATGTTGCTTACATCACTTTTAAGCACATGAAAATACGAAATGCTGGTGCGATCAATAACCGCGTTGTGAAAATAACGAGGGTTCACGATATGACCTTTGAAAGTGTAATTGTACAAGGATATAGTTGCAACAATTGTAGCGCTCAAACAATAAATGCCTTTACAGGATCTGATGTTGATTCCAATTTAATTCTTAATAAAGTAAGGATTTTCACCATAGGAAGTGATCTGGTGCTATTCGCGAATGATAACCTTGGATCGGCGGCCCGAAATTTTGTGATTACGAATAGCATAATCGGCTATTTTGATATTTATGATTGCCATGATCTAATCATGAAAAACAATACTATTGGTGGTGGCTTTAGTAGATTTCAAGACTGTGGTTACATGGAAATTGAACGAAACAATTTTAGAAATGCGATTGCGATGTACAGCTGTGGCTCTCCTACCGCCACTTCTTATTTCAGGAACAATACCATCTACTCGTATGAAGATGGTGGAGCAAGTAATTCTTGGGATTGGACAGTGTACCTCTACGGAACAGGAAATATGGACGTTTATCACAACACGATAAAGGCAAAAGGAACAACACGCTGTATCTATTTGAGAGGAACCAATTTGAACGTTCACAACAATATTTTCTACCAAGAAGACGCTGCAAACAGTCTGTTAACCAATGCTGTTTCGAGTGTTAATGTCGTAAGCGAAAACAATCTGTATTGGGCACCGAACAATGTCAATCCTGATCCTCTCACCTATGTTCAGAATTTTTATGGTCTCGACACGAGCTCATTTTTAGCAGACCCGATGTTCTTAACCAACGTTGACAGCACGTTTTGGCCAACAAATCCAATTGTCGACAATTTAGGATTGAGTTCTTGGGGCTTACCAGAAGATTTCTATGGTTCAGCAAGAGGTCAATATGGTGATCTTGGTGCAATAGAACAGCTGTTTCCTCCTGCAGTAGATTTGGGAGTAGACACCTCATTGTGTTCTGGTGATGTTTTTGGAATCACGGACAATGGCTACTCCTATTTATGGAATACTGGAGATACAACTTCTCAACTAATCGCCGATACTAGTGGTACATATATTCTCACCATCACCAATCCTATTGGAACAGCTACCGACACAATAAACGTTACCGTGTACTCAATCCCATCTGTTTCCATCGTTGATAGTGTCTCTTTATGTTTTGGAGATTCCGTGATCCTCGAAGTAAACCAATCAGGCTTTTCATACGATTGGTCCAACGGTGATACGGATTCAATAGCCGTATTTTCTGGAACTCAAATTGCGAGTATAATCGTAACAAATCTAGGTGGTTGTTCAGCCATGGACAGTATCACAATTATTGAGCACGCTGAAATACAAATGAATGTACTTTCGACGGATGAAACATGCCTTGGAGATGAAGATGGACAAGTAGAATTAGAGATTTTAGCTGGTGAAGCACCTATAGATATAGCATGGAGTCATACAACTTCGAACGATACCATTTTCACCAATCTTCCTGCTGACAATTACCTTGTAACATTAACGGACGTAAATGGATGTACCGCTCAGGATTCTGTCGAGATTCAACCTGGAAGCGCGTACCCAACGGTTTCATTAATTGACAGTGTATTCTTATGCTTCGGAGATTCGGTTTTATTAGAAGTAAATCAATCTGGCTTGACATATAATTGGTCGAATGGAGATGTCGATTCATTGGCCTCGTTTTCGGGAACACAAACTGCTGTTGTCATCATAGCAAACTCTGCTGGATGTGCGGACACAGCTTCTACCTACATTTCTGAGTTTCCAGAAGTTCAAATTAACTTACTGCATACGAACGAAACATGCTACGGTGATCAAAATGGGGAGTTAGAACTAGAAGTTTTATCCGCCACTTCTCCCTACACTATTTCATGGAGTCATACCACTTCCGTTGATACCGTTTTCACCAATCTTGTTCCTGATGAATACTTTGTCACAGTAACTGACTCAAATGGATGTTTTGCTGAAGATTCAGCGACGATTCAACAAGGTTCAGTGTTTCTTTCTAACATCGGTGCCCCAACTATCGTGTGTCAATTCGATACGATTACTTTACTTGGGCTTTCTTTCGGTCCATTTCACGACTGGTTTGTAGATGGAAATTTCGTTTCCAATACTACAAACCTTGAATATATCTGCGCGGTTGGAGGTACGTTTAATGTAATGTTGGTTGCAAGTAGCGGTACTTGTTCGGATACATCATACGCGAATTTGAACATTGGAACACCTAATTCAGGAACGGATAGCATTACGGCATGTGAAAGCTACACGTGGATTGATGGAAATACATATACCTCTTCCAACAATACTGCGACCATTATTGTCACGAATGCATCGGGGTGTGATTCGCTCGTAACGCTTAATTTGATATTGAACAATTCGACAACTGGGACAGATGTAATTACAGCGTGTGACACCTATACTTGGATCGATGGAAACACGTATACTTCTTCGAACAATTCAGCGACATTTACAGTCACAAATGCTGCAGGTTGTGATAGTTTGGTAACCCTCAACTTGACAATCAATCAGGTAAATACCACTGTTACCGACAATGATCCTATTTTAGAAGCAATTGCAGGAGCATCTAGCTATCAATGGTTAGATTGCAACAATGGCTACGCTCCTATTCTGGGAGAAACTAATTCTAGTTTCAACGCTCAACAAAATGGACTTTATGCTGTTGAAGTGGAATCCAATGGTTGTATTGATACGAGTGCCTGCTTTGTAATAAACCAGGTCGAATTAGATGATTTAATCACAGATAATTGGGAAATTTATCCGAACCCAACTAGCGGGGTCTTCACCATTAATTTCAATGAAGAACTTAGTTCTATCAAAATTCGTTTAACCAACTCCATGGGACAATTGATTCAGGAATCGACAAATGAGAATGTGACTGAAATAACGATGAAATTAGGAGATGAACCTGGACTTTACTTCGTACATCTTTGGGATGGATTAAATCACAGAGTTATTCCAGTGGTAAAGTTGTAAAAGCGGCATACAGATCGAGACAAGTTTCAATCTAGTCACGAACATTTTTTGCCAAGAAAAGCCTTTATCACTTAGTATTCAGAGTCAACGAGACTTTTATAATTAAGCAATTCCGAAAATTTCAGGAATAATGTATAAATTGGCTCTACACTTTTCGAATTGCAATCAATACGCTACACAGGTAAAATCTACTCCTATAGTTTAATAGGTACGCATCAAAAAATCAGCTAAATGATCAAATCGATTGTTCTTCTTGTATTAGTAGCATCTGTAAACATGTGTTCTGCACAAGAGCTGGATTCTTTTTTTAAAAATGATCGCGCGTATTTTTCCATTTATAAAATCACCAACTATTACAATGAGAAGGATCTCAGTTCTGAGGCCACTCTCAGGTTAGTAGCGCACAATTCAAAAATCCTTAAAGATCGAGACTATTACATCTATTTGATGAATGAATTCACACGGATCAAATTATTGTCCCATTCAAATGATGTGAAAAAAGCCCATGCTTTATTAGAGAAGCTTGAAAATGATCCATTTTTAAAAAGTCACAAAAAGCTTTTGGGGTATTACAATAACACTTTAGGGAACTTGTATTTCAGTATGCAATATCCTGACAAAGGGCAAATCTATTTTCGAAAAGCGGTTGAAATTTTCAGTGAAATAAAAGATTCTGTTGGTTTGAAAGCTAATTTGATCAATATGGGAAATTCTCATGGTGCACAGTCAAAAGAGGATTCAGCATTTTATTTCTATTCGCGAGCTTGGCATCTTGACTCACTAGGAATAAAGGAGTATCATGTTGGACTCATGAGCAATCTTGCGCGTTATTATCTGATGAAGAATCAAATTGAGAAAGCGACTGAGATGTACGAAGACCTCTATTTTGATGCGTGCGCTAAGAAGAACAATTATTCCCATGTTGTCTTAGCACTCAATTTAGGAGATTGCTACTTTCAATTGAAACAGTATGACCGAGCGATACTGGTCCTAAATGATGGTAAGCAAATATCTGTAGCAGGTAGTATGGAACATACTCCTAGTTTTAACTATTATCTCTCGGAGTGCTATTCCGAATTAGGGAAATTTGAAGAAGCCTATATTTTACGTTGTGAATCAGATAGTCTTGGGCGAAAAGAGGGAGATAAGAAAATAGCAGATTTTGTTAAAAAATTGGAATTAAAGCATCAAAAAGAATTACATATAAAGGAAGAGCTTATTTATAAAGAAGCAATTAATCGGAAAAAGTCGGAACAACGAATGTTGGTGATATTTTTGATTAGCTCCACAATATTGCTGCTCTTTATTCTGTACTTGTATTTTCAAAAACGTAAAAAGAACGAGCAACTAGCAAAACAGAATTTCAAATTGGTTGAGCAATATGTCAATCAAAAAGGCAAAAAGGTTCATTCAAAAAAAATCTCTACGGACCTTATCAAACGGATAGAAGTATTGTTTTATACGGAGAAGATTTTTCGTGATTCTGAGTTGACGCTGGATAAGTTGGCAAAATTGCTGGAAATAAATCGAACCTATGTTTCTGAAACGATAAACGCACATTTTGGAAACTCGTTTAGAGTTGTTTTGAATAAGTTGAGAATAGATGATGCCCGCTATATGTTAGTCAGTGATGAGTTTGAACATTATAGTATAGAGGGAATAGCCATTTCCTCAGGGTATAGAAACCTTTCATCATTTAATGTTGCTTTCAAAAAGGAAACTGGCATTACGCCATCCTATTTTAAGAGTCAAAATCGATAATATTGATGAAGATAAGCATGATTTCACAAAACCGTACATTTCAATATTAATACACTAACACGCATTAAATTACGATGTAATTTTGTATAATGAATTGATCAATTCATTATACAAATAGTCTTTTCTATGCAATTCTACCCTTATCATTGTGTCCTAAACCGTTTTACCAACGATTAAACCAATGAACATGAAATTGATTGTATCACTAACTTTATTTATTATTATTTCCTGCAGCTCATTTGCACAATCACCTTGTAAGGAAATTGTGGGTTATTATCCTAATTGGCAATGGTATGACCGTGCTCAATTAGTCAACCCACAAACAATTGACTATTCAAAGTATACTATTTTGAACTATTGCTTTTTTGCGCCACAGACAGATGGATCAATAAACTCCACTGATGCATGGGCAGATGAAAATTTATTACTCGGACAATTTGATTGGGCTAATAATGTATACCTCCCGAACACATCGATTGTCGATTTGGCACATAACAACAATGTTCAAGTGCTTCCTTCCATTGGAGGCTGGACCTTATCTGCAAATTTCCCTGGTATCGCTGCCGATCCTGTGAAACGTGTCAATTTTGCAAACGCGTGTGTTGCGCTAATATCTCAATACGATTTTGATGGTGTTGATATTGACTGGGAATATCCTGGTTATCCTCCACATGGCGGAACTCCTGCAGATTACAACAATTACACGCTTTTTCTTCAAGAAGTTAGAACAGCTATTGATGCTTATGGTTTAACAGTAGGTAAACCAATGTTGCTTACAGTAGCTGTTGGTGCAGCAGAAGACCGAATGGATGATGTTAATTGGACAGCTGTTGAACCGCTATTGGACATTATCAATTTAATGTCATATGATTTTTTCGGAGCTTGGGATTCATCGACAAATCATAACGCGCCTTTATATGCTCCAACTGTTGGCGACATTACGTTTAACTTGGATTATGCAGTTGACAAACTAACGAATTTCTACAACGTAAATCCAAACAAGATAACAGCAGGTATAGGCTTTTATGGGCGATCGGCTAAAACAACAGGCTCTGCTGGTCTTCATGTTCCAACAACTGGAAGTACAGACGCCACTACATTTTTTGAAGATGCAGGTTCCCCTTTATATTACAATATCATGTCTAACATTGGGTTATTCACTGACAATTGGGATGCAGCAGCTCAAGTCCCATATCTTACGGGAAATGGAACACTCAATACCTTTGTATCTTACGATAATGAGCAATCGATCGGTTTAAAAGCGCAATACATTGTAGACAATAACCTCCGAGGAGCAATTATTTGGGAGATAACGGGCGATTATATGGAAACTTCACCCGGTTCAGGAATTATTGCTGGAACGCCACTCGCAGATACATTGAATAATGTTTTTTGTAATTATACAGGAGGTTCTGGAACAGCACCTATTGTAACTCTTCAAGCAAATACCACAACGATATGTTCTGGAAACAGTGTCACAATAACCGCAAATGGAGCCAATAGTTATGTTTGGAATACTACAGCATCAACTCAATCGATTACTGTATCACCAACGACGACAACAACTTATACGGTAACGGGTACGAATGCATTCGGAAATGACGTTCAATCCATTACAATTAACGTAAATAGTACACCAAATGCCCCATCTATCACTGTTGTTGACAATTGTGGAAGTTCTACACTTAGCACTTCTGGAACAAATTTATTGTGGTCTACCTCAGAAACAAGCCCTTCGATTAGCGTGAATACGGCTGGAACGTATACAGTAACTCAAACGGTCAATGGCTGTACAAGTGTGATAGCTTCTGGAGTAGCCAATCCACTAGAAATTCCTGTGATCTCTTTGGTAACAGCAACAAATCCTAGTTCTTGTGGAAATAGCGATGGTTCCATACAGGTAGGAGGATCAGGAACAGGTACCGTTTCATGGACAGGTTCGTCGAATGGATCAACACCAAATGTGAATTTACCGTTTACCATTACAGGTCTGTCTGCTGGTGGATATACAGTCGAATTCGACAATGGATGTTCTTCTAATTTAATCACGAGTTCTCTATCTGACCCAGGAGCTCCTCAGCCTCCAACTATATCTGTGAATGGACAAACAACTCTTTGTCAAGGCGAAAGCACAATTTTATCATCCTCATTGACAGGTAATTTAACTTGGTCAACTTCTCAAACTTCTCCAACTATTTCGGTAGATGCCGCGGGAACATATACGGTGACTTATACCGATGGAAATGGTTGTTCTGCAACTTCTCTTCCAACTACGATTGTGGTAAACCCTTTGCCAATTGTTTCCTTGTCTGCAGATTCTATCACCTGTGAAAGTTATGGTACATCTGCTTTAATTGGTATGCCTACTGGTGGTGCTTATTCAGGAACGGGAGTAACAGGAGATCTTTTTGATCCGTCAATATCCGGTGTTGGAACATTTACCTTATCCTATGAATATACAGACGCAAATGGTTGTACAAATAGTGAGTCGACAAGTATAATTGTAGATGACTGTGCTAATGTGAACGAGATTATTCCGACTGAAGTATCTGTATATCCGAATCCAACATTTGATCAATTGACGATAGAAATGAGTGGAGACTTTAGCGTAAGAATTTCAGACGTAAAAGGAAGCATCGTTGCTATATACCAAGCAACTGATATTATTTCCGTAAACACGTCAACATTCGAAAGAGGAGTTTACTTCGTGAGTTTGTTGGGTAGTACATATACTTATCAAACAAAGGTAATTAAGCAATAATATCCAAATGGTTTACTAACAAAACCAAGGTCTGACCCTTCACATTGGAAGAAAAATTACCCAATCAAAAAACAATGAATCATGAATAAATTTCTATTTATCCTGACTTTCCTATGCCTTTCTTTTAGTGGGTATGGTCAACAAATTACCGTAACAATCGGTTATCCAGATAACGAAAATCACTTTTTATATTCTATCCCTCCAAATGACGAGCATGCACGCTTTGGTGGAGAGTATTATTTTAAAGTTGAAAATACGGGCACGGTAGATTTGGTCAATTTTGAGATCATAACGTTCTGGAAGTCACTTAACAATACTTGGGGTGTCGTTCAAAAAACTGTATTAAACTCTGCAACCGGAGAAATAAAGTTGACAGGCCCTAGCTGGGATTCTGATTTGGACATCGGAGAATCCTTCGTTTTGAACGGTGAATGGGTACCATCTGCGAGTATTGAAGATTGGATTGAATTTTTACCCCGCAACCTCACAATGACCGCAGGTGGAAATTCTGTTTCTGTAGTGTATGATGTTCAAGGAGAAATTAACTTATCGAATTATGCGGTTCAGAAAGTAATGCCGTTTAGTGATGATCGAAAGACCTATACGAATCTAAAAACAGTAGCCTATTTTCCAATTTTTGACGCTGATAACGCATGGTGCTCATTGCAACGCTATGGAGCCAACATTGATCAACTTCGAGTTCAATTATATTCCATCGATCCGAATGGTACTTTGCGCGCTGGACAGGATCTACCCGCTGCTATCGACCCAATTGTCAATCTCGATTATTGGCTGGACTATATAGATAGTATTGGCGTGATAGATTATTGTGAGGCAAATGGGATAGAATTCATTCCTGTAGTGTATAACTACAATAATACTATCAATGATTTTGATCAAATGGCGGTGAACACGATGATGACCAATGCTACAATTAGAGCCACTCATTTAAATGACTTGGAACAACTGCTAATTTCTCATTCAGAATTTGATGGGATTGACATTGATTATGAAAGTTTAATGGGATCGGATAGGGACAACTATTCGCTTTTTATGGAGGATTTAGCTTCAATCGTTCATTCTCACGGGAAACTATTGACCACAGCCGTACATACGAAAGTTGGTCCAGGAACGTGGTATGGACCGTTGGCTCAAGATTATCAGCGCCTTGGAAATGCAGTAGATGAGATTCTCCTGATGACATATGATTTACATTGGGCGACTTCCCCAACGTATAATAATCCACCGCCAACGGCAGGTTGTCAATCTACTTCAGACTGGATGAATGATGTGGCTTGTTTTGCAATAAGTGAAATTGAAGATCCTTCAAAGATTCAATTGGGTCTACCATTTTATGGATACCGTTGGAAACATCTTTTTGAAAATCACACCTTGGCAGATGCCGGAGTTGGCCTTACGGCTAAAGATGCGCAAGAACTAATTGATAATTATTCTATTCCAGCCTCGGCGATTAATCGTGACCCAAATGGCAACGAACCCAATTTTTTAGTTTCGATAAATAATACCAGCTGGATCTGTTATTATCAAGACGGACCTTCTCTCGACACAAAGCTAGAAGCATTGGATAAGTACGATTTGAGGGATTATATTGGAGGAATTGGAATTTGGCGCTTAGGTAGTGAGACAGATGAAATGTGGGAAGCAATTACGCAGTCACTTCACAATACACCAGCAATAATCAATTCAAGTATTGATTGTTCATCAGGAACAAATACGAGTAGCTTGAATCAAATCAAACATGAGGAAATGATTTTATATCCAAACCCAGCGAGCGAATACCTGAATATACATAGATCCGAATCTTCTCAAATTGAGATCAGTTTAGTAGGGATTGATGGAAGTTTAATTTATGAATTTGGAAGTTTTACATCGAACTTAATTGCAATGGATCTAACTAAGGTTTC
Source organism: Fluviicola sp. (assembly GCA_002733985.1). Taxonomy (GTDB): domain Bacteria; phylum Bacteroidota; class Bacteroidia; order Flavobacteriales_D; family Crocinitomicaceae; genus UBA4466. Next base: position 12,841 of record NVXP01000083.1, read on the forward strand.
AGTATCCAACGGCTTCTATTTATTAAAAGTTGAGTCGACAGAAGGTGAGATCGATATGATCCAAATTAGTATTCATAAGTAAGCTCGATTGAGATGAAAAACATTCTTTTTTTTCTTTGCGTATCATTCCAAATTACAACGAACGCACAAATTGAATTTGATGTCTGCATCCCCATTTCGTGGGTTGGTGGAGGAAGTGGAGAGATCACATTTTCCAATGGATCGGGAACAACAATTCCCGCTGGTTCTACGTTTGAAATTAATTGGCCAGGGATTACATCCATTTCACCCTGGTCAGGTTTCACCGTAACTGGATCAAACCCATATTTCTTCACGATTAACTCACCTATTTCGGCTGGAGGATCAATGGGCCCATTGGGTTTTAGTTTTACAAACAGTGGCTCTTATTTTGCTCCTGGAATGGGTACATTAAATGGAACCACACCTGTATTTGCGGTTTCTCCTCCTTGTTACATTCCTCCGTCTTATCAAAACTTCGACTGCGAGAAAGAGTTTAATGAGCTGTGCTTTATTCCTACAGAATCTTCAAGTGCTCCGGGTGAAATACGACTAGGATTAGGAACCGTTCACTCATGGAACTCTATTCTGGACGTGTATATTCCCACCAATAAAAAAAATTGGGCGATTGCAATGGGAGTCGGACACAGCATGTTTACAAATCTTGTTGGATCGGATGCACTCTCAATCAATGAGTATTTTGCCACCGTTGTTCAAGAGACAAATTGCGGTTGTGATGGTACTATTCTTGAGCCGGCCTGGGTGACGAATGTTTACCCTGATCATGAGAACATAAATCCAATCAACTGTTATGATTTTACACATGGTGTTGCGGTTGGATTTTTCCAAGAGGAATATGGAACAGGTTGGTTAGAACTCAATCAAGATATACCCTGCTTTATTCCTACGTTCAACTTTGATTCGACTATTGTAGGGAAGAACTTTAGTGCGCAGATGATAGGCAAAGTCTATCACGACTATAATAATCTAATGTTCTTACAATACATTAAGTGTTACGATATCCTAGGATTCATGGAAAATTGCAATGATCCATATGGTCCAGAAAAACTAATTGCTGCTATCTATAATCGAGGAATGAATGCTGGATTCATTGAAGATATTTTGGTTACGAATAGAGCGGCAGCTTTAGCATCTCCAGATTTATTGAACTTCATTCCAGGTCTTGGACAGCAATATGCGGAACAAATAAGTAGAGTTACGGCAGTTCTTGATGGAAACATGTCCAATGTTAGTGCACTTGGTACGATCGCGTATACAGTCCCTTGGCCTGGTATGCATAGCAATTATGGGTATTATAATGAGCAAATTTCCTGGACAGATGTAACGACATACTTAGATTCATTGGAATTGATGTATGCAGGAGTTGGGGTAATTATATCTGATGTAAAAAGTGCCGTGCAACCAACATTTGATGCAATCAATTTAGGGGGAACGATTTCTTATCGCTACCAATTTGGCCCTGTTGCTGATGCGATCGTATTGGCACTACCCGCTTTTGAACCGATGTCAGGTCTTGGTAATGTATATGGAAACTCTGGTGGGAATGCTTGTTCTTTCCCCACTGCGAATATGGATAGTTCAACCGTCATTTGTGAAGGAGAGTCGACTATTCTAGAAATATACTTAACGGGGAGTCCACCTTGGGAAGTAAGCTATAATTTCAATGGGGTCAATCAAACTATTTCCAACATCAATTCATCGCCATTTTTGCTTACTGTGTCTAATGAAGGGCTGTATTATTTAAATTCTGTTACCGATAACACTGGCACAAGTGGGAAGGCCATTTGCGATTCTGTAAACATCTCCTTTGACCCAAATTGTCTAATTCTTCCTATTGAACTGAATGACTTTTATGCAACTGTGGAACCCAATAATTCTGTTCGTTTGAATTGGTCCACCTTTTCGGAATACAACAACGATTATTTTACTGTTGAGAGATCACCATTCGGTTTATTTTGGGAAGAAGTACGGCACGTGCAAGGGGCAGGAAATTCGGAACAATGGAATGAGTACCTCACGTTTGACACTAATCCCATGAACGGAATGTCCTATTACCGATTAAGGCAAACAGATTTTGATGGTCAGATGACTTTTTCAGATCTACGATCCGTAAATATCAATGGATCTCAACTTGAGGTATTTCCGAATCCAACAAATACTAAACTTACATTGACGGGTAATGTTTTTGAACTGGAAACGATTAGAATATACACGGTCTTGGGGCAAGATGTCACTTCGATGGTGAAAATTATTAATCAAACGAGAAATGAGGTAAGCATCGATTTGTCAGAACTTGAGAGCGGTCTATATTCGCTACAAACAAAAACAAATTGTGTCAAAATCATTAAAAACTAGAATAACGAATTGGTTTATCTTCCATTGATGCAGGTTCATTGATTGTATTAAGACCTATTGGTTTTTTCATCTTCGAAAAGTTGGTCACTTATTATTTATTATAAGTGACCAACTTTTCTAAAACCATAAGGTGTTCTCACCGAAGGATTCTACCTCGATCGTGACTTTTTCAATACTGGGCAGTTATCTCAACTTGTTGATAATCGAAATACAAATATAATTTCGATATTAGAGCTAGATTTCAATCCCTGATGCATAATTTACAACACGAGTTTTACCTTCTTTCAGAAATTTTCATTTCGCTAATAGGTGCATTATTATTGCTCGCAATCTGGTCTGCAGTTCAGCGTTATTTTAAGAATCAGCTTTCCCATGAAATATCAATTAAGCGCGTTGATAAAGGTCTAATCTACTTAAGTCTGTCACTATTTGTATGGTGCTCATCCGCCACGGTTACTTTTATTACATCAACAACTTCAGGTAGTGAATGGATGATTCTTATCAGTCAAAATGTTTTTTCAATACTCAATAGCCTATTCCTCATCCTGGCCTTATTCTATCTTGACCACGCACCTTCTTATTTATACAATAATGAGAAAAATGCCAAAAAGATTATTTACTTTTTAATTGGTTTATCCATTCTATCTTATGCTCTTGCGATAATATTCAATGATAAGACAAGCACCTATGGAGTACGGTATAGTGTGATTCCTGATTTGTTACTGTCGCTACTACTTTCTTGGTTGCTCGCTGTATCTTTATTCAGGACATTCGTACACCGAAAAATGAAACTTGTTTCTATCGGTTCATTGATCGTCATTTCACTCATCTTTATATCTCAGTTACCACAGGCCTTTCATATTGAATCGTTGAGTTTCTACAACGATCTTATCAAGATTGTTGCAAAAACAGGATTAATCTCAATATTCTTAGTTCTTGGAGCTAGCTGGGTCATTGAACTGGCTCAGACTCCAAATGTTGTCACGATGAAAATTCACTTTACTGATTGGAATCAAGTAACCATCTCAATCCCCTCTAAAGGCATTGAAAATCGACAAATTGAATTCGGAAGTAAAACAACACAATTCAACAACCTCTTAAAATTCGCCATCCGTAGAAAGTGTGCGCAAGAAAAAGACATGTGTATTGAAGTATTCGCTGGCGGAGAAATCCCAAGTCAAACATACTTGTCAAGAATCATTGATAATATCAACGATATTCTAGACCTTAAGGATGATGATAAGTTGAATCGAAATGATCTATTTACTTTCATCGGTCAAGCAAAATATCGACTGCGATTTATTCCAAAGTTCATCGAAATTGACGCGGCTTTATTAAATGAATTCATTCACAATGTGGACAATCAAGAATACATGAATTTCACCTCTGAATCATCTAAGTAGCTAATTTTCAACCGATAAATCCAGTTACAATTAATCACAAACACTAACTAGTAATTATTGTTACTCACAACTCTTTAAATTAAAAGGTCCATTATAGTTCTTGCATCTGTTAGCAATTAAAACTGATTTACAGATGAACAATCTACGTACACAAGAAACATTATTCGGACACCCAAAGGGACTTTTCTATTTGTTCTTTGCAGAACTATGGGAACGGTTCTCTTTTTATGGAATGCGGGCTTTACTCATGCTCTACATGACAGACCACTTACTTTATAGTGATAAACTTTCATTCGGAATCTTCGCAGCATATGGATCATTGGTATATGTAACACCGCTCATTGGGGGAATGTTAGCTGATAAAATCTTAGGTTACAAGAAATCCATCATTTTAGGCGGAGTTTTAATGGCTATTGGACATTTCGTCTTAACCATTGAACACCCAATTGCTTTTTATTCTGCCCTTGCATTTCTAATCGTCGGAAATGGATTTTTTAAGCCTAACATATCGTCTCTTGTTGGTAGTTTATACACCAAAGGAGACAATCGAAGAGACTCTGGTTTTATGATATTCTATATGGGCATAAACATTGGAGGATGGATCGCTCCTCTACTTTGTGGTTGGCTAGGTATAACTTATGGTTGGCATTTTGGATTTGGATTGGCCGGGATTGGTATGTTATTAGGACTGTTCGTTTTCAATCGTGCGGCGAAAAAAGGAACGTTTGGCGAAAAAGGAGATGTTGCAAACCCTGAAATCTATGAAAAGAAAATAGGTCCGTTAAAAATGGGAACATTGGTGACCTTGGGTGCTTTATTATTGGTTCCGATAATGGCTCTTATAGTAAAGTTCAATGAGTTTGAACATTACCTTATCTGGTTAGTTAGCTTCATCATTTTGTTCGTATTGATTGTTATTTACAAAAAAGCCACTACCGTTGAAAGAGGTCAGTTACTTGTCCTTGTTTACTTTACATTATTGGCATGCGTCTTCTTCATGGTATTTGAACAAGCTGGTTCATCTCTGACATTATTTGCCGAAAGAAACGTGAATTTAAGATGGATAAATGCCTCTCAGTCGAATAGTTTAAACTCTGCATATATCATACTCCTCGCAATACCCTTCACTTGGCTATGGACCTATCTTTCAAAAATTAAAGCCAATCCAAACTCTCCATTCAAAATGGGATTGGGACTAGTGCTTGTTGGCGTAGGCTTTCTAATTTTCGGATTTTCGTCGAATAGTATGGATCATGAAGCTCAAGTACCTATGATTTTTCTAGTCTCAGGTATTTTCGTATTCACAATCGGCGAGTTATTCCTGTCACCGGTTGGTTTATCTAAAGTTACAGAACTCTCACCAAAAAAGTTTGTTTCCTTTTTGATGGGGGTTTGGTTTCTCGCCTCCTTTTACGGTCATTTTTTCGCTGGGAAAATAGCACAGTTGACCACTACTTCCGAAGCTACAGAAAGTATCTTTACACAAGGTATATTCAAGGATATCACGCCTAGGATTACGGGTATGCACTACAGTTCTCTTGCCAATAGTAGTGAAGAGCATTTTCAATTATATTCATATGTTTCAGTTTTCACAGGCATAGGACTCATCACACTCTGCATTGGAATTATTGGAATAATCATCTCGCCACTGGTTAAAAAGAAGATGGGAGGTATTCACTAATGGCTAACTCATTGCGCACTTGGCTTCTTGTAAAAGTCTAGTGCGCAGTTGTGCCAAGTGATCGTAGTATCATGAATGAGTGCTTAGGATCAAATATTGCCCCAGAATCCAGATCAATTAGCTTGTTCATATTCAACTAATTAATCAGTAAATAAAAATCGAAACCGTCGTGGCGGCATCCTTGCATTTCACTTTTGGGTAACAACACAAATACGTGGATTCTATACTGTGAATTGTACGACCTGTTCTACCCCATTTTTTACGCGCGTATTCCTCTTACCTCCAATTTGTTCAATTAATTCATCAACAAGTTCGAGTCCTAAGGATACCGGTTTTAGTAATTTTTCGATATCTGAGCCTATTCCTGTATCCTTAACCGTAAGTTCGTAACAATTAGGAGAAACGCTTTTCAAGCCCACATGAATAGTTCCTCCAACCATTCCTTCAAAGGCATGTTTAAACGAATTGGTGATTAACTCCGTAATAATAAGGCCTAAGTTCAAAGAAATATCAATACTCAATACGATGTTCGATTTCTCAACCTTACATTCAATGTTCTTTTTATTACCCAGTGTACCCTTAATATATTCAACTAATTCCTCAGTGTAAGTACAAAAATTAATGGACGATAAATCTTCAGATCTACAAAGCATGGAATGTATTAAGGCCATAGAATAAATTCGATCCTTAGATTTCGACATTGCTTCAAGTCCATTTTTATCATTAACCGTTTCAAATTGAAGATTCAACAGACTAATAATCACTTGTAAGTTGTTTTTTACTCGATGATGAATTTCCTTGAGAAGTACTTCTTTGTTTTTATCATTCTTAATTACCTCTAATTCAATCATCTTTTTTGCCGTAATGTCCTGAGCGATCCCTACAACGCGTTGATCGTTAGTCACTCTACTCGTCCATTGAGTCCATACCACCTTCTTGTCCTTTGTTCGAATTTCATTTTCGATTAGGTGAACTGCGTCAACATCAAGCTCTCCTTTGGCAATTTCAGATACAACCCCTTTTCTATTAATCGATTCATGTTTTGTCGATACGAGATTCCACCAGCCATCTCCTAATAGTTCAGTTGGATCGTAACCAAGAATCTTTTTGACGGCATTATTGACAAATAATATGCTTCCTTCTTTGTCCGCTACTAAAATGATTGCTTCGACATCATTAAAAAGCTCATATTGCTGAATGTTCTTTTGCATCAGATGATTTTTTACATTTCAACTTACTAGGGATCAGACTCAAATAAAAATCAGTATCTCCCTAAACTATGTTTTATAAAGTTGCCTAAGTTAACCAATATCAGCGATGTTAAACCGTTTTAGTCTCTTTTTTATCTGCTTAGACAGTGATCTAATTCAAGGCAAAGTGTAGATAATACTTCTCGGTTTTAGTAAAACCACATCATCGGTACCGAAGTGCGAACCAATAATCTAGAAAAGACAGGTTTTCTTTTTTCATTTGAGATTAAACCTTTTCAATTTTGTTTTGTCAAAGCAGAAATTTCTCGCATTAAAAAATAAATTAGTACTCCTAAATAAAGTGATCAATGAAAAGAACGATTAGTACACTGGTGATATTAGCCATATTTGGTTTCACATCTAACAAGGCCCAGAGTCAAAATGTATTATTAATTCCACCTCTCGATTCTGGTGTAATGATTAATGGTGCGAGAACATTTAATTTAACCATGTCCAATGGAACAACTGAGTTTATCCCAGGACTTCAAACTCCAACTTCTGGTTATAACGGAAGCTTTTTAGGTCCCACTCTTTCCATTCAAAAGGGGGATAGTGTTGTAATAAATGTAACCAATCTACTAGGAGAAAATACCACTACTCATTGGCATGGTCTTCATGTCCCAGCAATAATGGATGGTGGTCCTCATCAAATGATTCCTGATAACTCTACTTGGACGACAACATTTAGAATGCTGAATCAAGCATCCACTTTTTGGTATCATCCACATCATAAACCCAATTTTTGGCAAGATCCAGACGGGACTGGTGGTCAAGTGTACAGAGGTTTAGCAGGAATGCTAATGGTAGAAGATAATAACAGCGATAACTTGAATATACCCAATACCTATGGTGTAGATGAGATTCCACTTATTATTCAAGATCGGGCTTTTGATATCAATGGTGAGTTCATTGAGTTTCTCAATCCAGCTTTGGCCGGAAGACCTGGAGACACTGTTTTGGTGAATGGAACCTTAAACGCAGTACATCAGACAAATGCACAAATGATTCGTTACAGAATTCTAAACGGATCAAATACGAGAACATATTACTTGGGTTTTGACGACAACCGAAACTTTGATGTAATCGCAACGGATGGAGGTTTTTTAGAAGCTCCTGTTTCGATAAATCGAGTTAGGATTAGTCCTGGAGAACGTCTGGAAATTGTGGTAGATTTCTCCTCGGATCAAGGGAACATCCTCACATTGATGAGCTACGCAGCGGAGTTGTATCCTATAATGCCCGTTTTTGTTAGTGGATTAGTGGATGGAATGGACACCCTGAATTATTCAATAATGACCTTTGATGTTGGCCCTCCTACTACTTTGACCACTCCCATAACATCACTATCCAGTGTGTTAAATACGATTCCTGTTTATGATCCTGCAATGGCAGATGTATTGCGCCCGTTTTTATTGTCCAATGGTCCTCCAATGACAATTAATGGTGTAGGAATGGATATGGCTGTCATCAATGAGGTTATACAACTTGGAGACATGGAACTTTGGACAATTACGAATGATTCAGGATCATCACATCCATTTCATGTGCATGGAGAACCGTTTCAGGTAATCTCTAGATCTGACGGTCCCGTGGAAGAGTGGGAAAAGGGATGGAAGGATGTTGTTTTTGTCACAAAAAAAAGCAATCAAGGTGTGCCGGGTTGGGTGAAAATAATGAAACCCTTCAATGATTTTATCGATAGCGTAACCCCATATATGTATCACTGTCATATTTTAGAGCACGAGGATCGTGGTATGATGGGACAATATTTAGTTGTTGATACGCTCGGAGTAGCCTCAGATATAGAATTAAACAAAGAAGAAATCAATGTTACTATTTATCCAAATCCATTGAATTCAGATATTGTTCACATTAACATCTCTTCAAGAGTCGATGACCATATTGATCTTAGATTATTTGATACACAGGGAAACGAAGTCTTGATATTGAATCAAAATCAAGAGATTAAAGAAGGCAAAAACGATCTAAGCTTTAATTTAGAAGGAATTCCAGCAGGAATATACTTTGTAAGACTACAAAACACCGAATCAATCAATATAAAAAAGATAGTAAAACTATAATCAAATGACTTTTTTCATAACAACTAAGAACATTACATTCGCATTTGTCCTCTTCTGTTCTATGACTGTATTCGGGCAAGATATTACGCTAATGAGCTACAACGTTGGATCTAATAACTGGTCCATAACCAAAGACTCCGTAATTACGCGTATAACAGCTAATGATCCAGATATATTCTGTGCAATTGAGGCTGGGCAAAGCAAACGTCCATTCATTGAATCAGAACTTACAAACTATCGTATGATTGAAACATTTGGTACTTCACCAAGTAATTCAGATTCTCACATCTTTTTACGTAAGAATATGTTCGATGTTGTGGATAGTGGTTTTGTGCAAATGGAAACGTATGTTGGTTACACTGGAATGGGAAGGTATATAAACTGGGCGAGGCTTGAAGAAACCTCATCAGGCAATCAATTTTTGGTTTATGCCAGTCACTTTGTAGCAAATGTTGGTGCAAATGCTGACTCTGCTGTGATCGCGCAGTATCGTCATGCAGATGGAATGATTCAATTGCTGTCTCAACATACATCTCTAAATATTCCAATGATTACTGTTGGAGATTTTAACGCTTCTGTAGCTTCGGATGTCATGCAATTCCTATTAGAGCAAACGCCTATCACATACAACTCTACAACAATAACGAACCCAATTGAGTTGGATGATTCATGGGATATTGCAAACCCTGGTATACCAAAGCCACCAACAGTTAGCTCGGGTCAATCAAAGATTGATTGGATCGTAGTGAGTGTTGATACTGACGTAACTCTAGCAATAATTGATGATCAAGGAGTAAATGGAAACGGAATTCCCCCTTCAGATCATCTTCCATTAATGATAGGATTTGATTTTTTAGACTTCACTTCATTAAATGAAATGTCAACTAATTCCACAATTGAAGTTTATCCGAACCCTTTTAAGAATAGTGTTTCTTTTGAATTGAATTCTGAAGTTAGTGGGCCCTTGGTCGTAACTATTGTCAATTCAATCGGTCAAGTTGTAAAACAAGTAGAGCTTTTTGATAATTCAATTAAAAACGT
>NVXP01000084.1 GCA_002733985.1 Fluviicola sp.
TCCTAATTCACATCTGATCTATCACAAATGTGTGGGGAGAAATACCAAGGAAGGACGAATTGGACTGTTCAATAATAAGATGGCAATTCGAAAAGGAATAAAAGCTGCAGGCAAAAAGCGCATTGAATTTGGTGAAAATTGGATCGAAACAATTAAAAATGAGTTCGCTCTAGACCTCGACTTTACAGAAAAAGAACTGAATGTTTTATTTGAGAGGAACTTGGAGTAACACTATGACCGGTATAAATAAAAGACAATGAAAAAATTAATCGAGGGTATACACAACTATGTTTCATTGAATGAGCGTGAAATAGCACTTCTCGAAAAGTCCATTCTGAAGAAGACGTATAAAAAGCATGAAGTGATTTTTTCTGAAGGGAAAATTTCAGATGAAATATATTTTGTCACCAAAGGTTGTGTAAGGCTTTATTACAACGTAGAAGGAAATGACAAAACGGCTTTCTTTTATACTGAAGGCCAATTCATTTGTGCGGGAGAAAGCTATACGTTTAATATTCCTGCAATTGAAAACTACCAGGCTGTTGAAGAAACAGAGATTTATGTGTTTACTAAAGCTCGCATTGGAGAACTCTTAAGTGAAGTCCCAAAAATGGAAGTTCTAGCGCGAATTGCAACTGAAAATGAACTTATTACGTGTCAAAAAGTGATTGCTTCGTTTGTCACTAAATCTGCCGAGGAACGCTACATTGATTTGTTGAATTCTCAAGGCGAATTATTTCAACGGGTACCACAACAATACATCGCTTCTTTTTTAGGCGTTTCACCAGAAACTTTGAGCAGAATAAAAAAGCGAGTACACGAGAAAAGACGTTCTTGACGATCGTCAAGAGAAAGGATCCAAGTAGCACCTAACTTTGTTAAAAAGACAAGATGAACAGAAAGAAAGTGTTAGTTGCCGGAGCAACAGGATATTTAGGAAAGTACCTCGTTAAAGAGCTTAAGGAAAGAGGTTTTTGGGTGAGAGTGCTAATTCGAAAAGAAAATCAGAAACAACTATTCGATTCCGTAGATGATTTCTTTATTGGTGAAATAACAAAGCCAAATACATTAAAGGGAGTGACGAATGATATTGATTGGGTGATTACCACCATCGGTATTACACGCCAAAAGGATGGCTTGACCTACATGGATGTTGATTATCAAGGAAACTCTAATTTATTAAAAGAAGCATTGGCCAGTAAGGTTGAGCGTTTCCAATATATTTCTGCAGTAAACGGAGATAAATTAAAGCACTTAAAAATCTTTGAAGCGAAAGAGAAATTTGTAAATGAACTGGAAACATCCAAGATGGATCACTCAATTATCCGACCGAATGGTTTCTTTTCTGATATGGGTGATTTTCTCAAAATGGCAAAAGGTGGGAGAGTGTATTTATTTGGAGACGGGAATTTCAGATTGAATCCAATTCACGGCGAGGATCTGGCGAAAGTATGCGTAGACAGCATCCAAAATGGAGTCAAGGAAGAAACAGTAGGAGGAATGGATATTTTAACTCAAAATGAACTGGCTGAATTGGCATTAAGAGCATGGGGTAAACCAATCAAGATTAGTCATCTTCCAGATTGGATGAGGCGATTTACAATTTGGCTCCTAAGAACATTTACCAGCTCAAAAAAGTATGGACCAATTGAATTCTTTTTAACGGCAATAGCAGATGATAACATCGCAAATCAATACGGCAACAAGAAACTTGAGGATTTCTTTAAACAAGAAGTAGATAGAATAAAAGCGAATACTCACTAGCTAGAAGATTGGGTTGAATTAATTAGGCGAAATGTCATCTGATATGGTTGATTCAACGGGTGACGAAAGTGCAAGCTAGGGGATGTGCTAAACAGATAAGTAAGTGCGGTTAAATCCTCCACTATTCGTAACTTTGCAGAAAAATTTCAGTAAAGGAGTTTACAGCTTCTTAGCTGAGAAACGTTAGTTACAACATTCTCGAGACCAATTAAATGGAAACCAACAAGGAAAAAGTTCAATTAAGTAAAGATCAAATTGATCAATGTATCGCCATTTTGGAAACATTAAATGGGGACACCAACCAAATGTTTGAGATTCCAGAGGATCAGAGAATTGAACTTCTTACGCAAGCAGGACGACTTTCAAGACCGCAAAGAGACGAGTTCAAGAGACGTAAAAAGGATGCTAAAAAGGCTGCCAGAAGAAAAATTGCTGAAAAGGATAAACACGCCCGTAATAAAACCGGAATCAGAAGTGCGCGAGAAGCATCTATTTTTGTTGCTCCTAAAATGATCGCATTGCAAGGTGAGGAGGAAACTCCTGTTGATACATCGGTATCTCCACGAAACTGCTACGTGTGCAAGGAGATATTTACAACGCTTCATCATTTTTATGACACCATGTGTTCAACATGTGGAGATTTCAATTATGCCAAACGTTTTCAAACGGCAGATCTCACAGGACAAGTTGCGTTGGTTACTGGCTCACGGCTCAAAATTGGCTACCACATTACCTTGATGATGTTGCGCGCTGGAGCGACCGTAGTTGCCACAACAAGATTCCCTGTAGATTCTGCTTTGCGTTATGCCAAAGAAGACGATTTTGATGAGTGGGGACACCGTCTTAAAATTCATGGATTGGATTTAAGACACATTCCGAGTGTTGAAATATTCTGTAATTACATTGAACAACAATACGATAGATTAGATATTCTAATCAATAATGCCGCACAGACTGTTCGACGTCCTGCCGGTTTCTATCAACATTTATTGGAAAACGAGGAACGTCCGGTTTCTGAATTGCCTCAATCGGTGAAAACAATGCTTTCTGATCATGAAGCTTGCTTGAAAGAGTTAGGTGTGATTAGTTCTATGGTAGAGAAACAAGGTAAGAATATGCCTGTTACTTGGCATGGGAATCAAGTGGGAATTGGCTTGAGTTCATCGGCGAAATTATCCCAAATTGCCTATTCTATTGATAATTCGTTAACGACGGATGAGGTTTTTCCAACGGGTAAGTTGGACGCTGACTTGCAGCAAGTTGATTTGAGAAAGACAAATAGCTGGAGGTTGAAATTAGGAGATATTCAAACGTATGAAATGCTTGAGGTTCAACTAGTGAACGCTGTTGCTCCTTTTGTGCTCTGCAATCGTTTGGTTAACCTGATGAAAAAGGACAATACTGGTAAGAAACACATCATCAATGTTTCTGCTATGGAGGGTAAATTCCATTCTTTCCGTAAAGAATCGCGCCATCCACATACAAACATGGCGAAAGCGGCATTAAACATGATGACCCTTACTTCATCTGAGGATTTTGCCAAATACGGAATCTATTCCAATGCAGTAGATACAGGATGGGTAACGGATGAAGATCCTGTTGAATTGGCCAAGAAGAAAGAAGAAATGCATGACTTCCAACCACCTTTGGATATTGTGGATGGAGCTGCCAGAGTAATGGACCCTTTGTTTGATGGAATCAATACAGGGAAACATTGGTGCGGTAAATTTCTAAAAGATTACCGACCGATTAGCTGGTAAATTGAAGAGTTAGTTTACGCTTAACATTCGCTCAAAGTCACAACATTTCTTAAATCGAGCTAACTATTGGCTCATCATGAACCGTTTCTACTAGTGTGAGTACTATTTTAGGGGATAGACCTAATACCTACTTTCATATGAAACTATTTAGCCTAACGATTTCAATTTTAGTGTCACTGTCCTCGTTTGGGCAATTGAAAGGAATAATAGCAGATCAATATTCTCATTTCGAACTAGTCCATAAAAAAGATACAATTGACTTTGTTGTTGCTGATACTTCGCTTTCAACGGTTAAACCCGTGCTGCTTTTTTGTCAAGGTTCGCAACCCGTTCCTTTATTCTTTGATTTTGGCTCGCGAGGGATCATTCCAGTTACCTTGAATAATTTCGATGTGAGGGAAATGAAAAAGAAGTACCACATAGTGGTGATATCGATGCCCAAAACGCCGATCATTGTGTCACCTGATCATCTGAATCGATCCTACAGTTATGTTCAAGACACATCAATTGAGCACAGCTATCATCCTGAGTATGTCAAAGGAGATTTTCTTGAAAACTATGTTGATCGAGCGAACACCGTCATTAAATATTTGGTCAAACAAAAGTGGGTCGATAAGAGGAATATTGTAGTTGCTGGTCAATCTCAAGGTTCAAGAGTCGCTGTTGGTATTGCCCATTCAAACAAGCGCGTAACCAAGCTGGGGTTGTTTGGCTATAATCCAAAACGAAGAATTGATCAAATAATCTGGGGTTATCGAAAGCAAGCTCAAAACGGGGAGATTACCTGGGAGCAAGCAGACTCCTTGCAACAGGAGCAGTATGAGTTTTATCAGGAAGTTTTGAATCCTGATACGGTTGATGCTCATCCGTACTTAAAATCGTGGAAATCATTCTCTACTTGCTCTGTTTCACAATTAACTGAATTAGAAATACCCGTTTATATCGCTTTTGGGAGTGAAGATGTCATTGCTGAATACTGCGATTTACTGCCTTTGGACTTTGCCGAAAAGAACAAAACAAATTACGTTCTCAAACGCTATCCAGATCTGGAACACAATTTCTTTCCTGTAAACGAAGAGGGGAGACCTGATTATTCAAACGGACAGTGGATAAATGTGATGAACTCATTCATAGAGTGGAGCCTAGAATAATTCATGATTATTTCCGAGGAAGTTTTTCTCTCCAAAAGTATTTTTTCTGATATGACTCAAACGGTCGATAGATGTAATAGATAAACCCATCATATACCTGAACGTTTTCAACGTAACGGTGATTGAGTTTAATCGGGGCATAGAGTTTACCTGAGGATAAGTTTACCCTGCGCAAATAATGAAACCCATCTATTTCATACCCAACATAAACCTTGTTTTTGATCCTGTCTTGAAGAAGAAGCTTTTGCCAACCACGCTTTCGTTTCTCGTGATCATGCGTAATTCCAACTCCAGCAAGTAGTTTTCCGTTATCGTCAAAGGTTTTTAAAGAATCACAGTGATAATTAAATAGAAACAGATAGTCGTCCATCTTGAACATTGGAGCAAATGGCGCTTTGTAATAAATCGACCCTGTAAAGTACTTCCTTCCAAATAAAACTTCCGCGTCAATTCCTGTTGCCAATTCCTTGTTTTTTGCAGCTAGTTTCAGCTGAACCGCATCGTTATCTGACATGTCAACATAGCGATATTCGGCTCTGTACTCTGTCATCATTTCACGGTCAATAACAGATGTGAATTTCGTGTAAGTTGAGTCAATGACATCTAAATAGACGTAGTCAAATGCTGGATAATATTGATCGTATGTAGAGAAGAACATTTTACTCTTGGACACCCCTACGACAGGATCAATATGCCTGAGATAGTGATATAAGCTGATGTCAATGGTTTCAATCTTGTTTTTATTAATGATTATGCGTTTGCAAATATCTTTCATAACCAAGTATATATGGCCTTCATAATCGCGTCTTAGTTCTACAGCCTCCCCATCGATTTCAATTGAATCCTTGACAATATTGTCCAAATCGTACAGTAGTAATTTACTGCCCTTTTTCAATTGTTTGGGATATGTTAGAAGGATCGCATTGTCCTGATCCACAATTTCAAAATCTTGTACACTTAGTTTTTTGGAACCAAAAATCACGGTAGGGACTCCTGGTACTGTTACAATAACTTCAGCAAGATTCAGTGTACTGATTGAGGTCAATACAACACGATAATATAGGGTGTCTAAGGTTGAATTAGGATAGATTTTTTCAATGATGGTTGATGTTGAGTAATCAGGATGTCTGAATGTGGCTTTCAACTCACCAAACTTCTCAACTCGGCATTCTGCCTTTCCTAAAATGTTTGAGTTAACTTCTACTATTGACGCACCTTGACTAATCGTTACGCGGACGTCTTCAATCTTTATGTCATCTTGATCGGTGATGTCAAAGACAACTAAAACGCTGTCATTGCTCTGCGCAAATAAATTGAACGAGCAGAATAGTGCGAGTACGAGTAAATAATTGATCTTCATAAAATAGCTTACTCATAAAATTAATAAAATTGGATTAGATGGAATATCGAGATCGATTCAATTTAGGCTAAGAGTATACAGGTTTATTTATGTGAATATGATGTTTTGAATATCAATGTGTTATAGCCGTGGTGAGGACTTGGTAAACCTCTATCCTCATTGGATTACATAAAATAGTACCTTTAAGAGGAAATTCTTGGTTTGAATCCTCGATCCACTTATGCACAGTATTTGAATCTGTTACTTTATCCGATTCGGTGCATTTAATAGAAAAGAACTAATACTATGAAAATGAATAAATTATTTGTTGCGCTGATTGTATCCTTAGGCTTGTTTTCATGCCAACCAGAAGGTCGAGTTTTTTCGGAAAATCAAGAGTTGTCTCCTCAAGTGGAGTGGTTAAAAAAGGATGTACTCGAATTTAAAGTGCCAATTGAGGATAATAGTTCTGCCTATAATATGAGCTTGACATTTCGCTTCGCAACAGGTTATCAGTATAGAACAGCCAATGTGAAAGTTACTGAAACAAGTCCATCTGGGAACGAAGTCGTGAAGGAATATGAATTAACAGTGATCAAATCAAATGGAGAATATATTGGAGACGGTAGTTTAGATATTTGGGACAGTGAGCATTTAGTTGAGAGTGATAAGAAATACGAAGAGACGGGGACATACACGTATAAAATAGAACAAAATATGCCTGTAGACCCTTTGAATTATGCAATGGAGTTGGGGCTGATCTTGGACAAGGCGAAGTAGTAAGTTGAAACTAAATGAAGAATACATTTCCTGTTTTGGAGTCTGATAGAATTATCCTCAGGCAATTTATTGATTCTGATCTGGAAAGTGTCTTTGCTGGATTGTCGAATCCTGAGATCATAAAATACTACGGGATCAGTTTCAAAACCTTGGAAGCAACGAAAGAACAAATGACTTGGTTTGCCGACCTTGAAAACAATGAAAAGGGAATCTGGTGGGCTGTCTGCTCAAAAGCCGATGGAAGATTTCTTGGTGCTGGAGGTCTAAACGATCTGAATAAAAAAGACAAAAAGGCGGAACTTGGATTCTGGTTGTTACCCGAAAATTGGGGCAAAGGATATATGTCAGAAGCAATGCCTCTCATTTTTGACCACGCATTCAATGAGATCGGATTACACCGAATTGAAGGATTCGTGGAGTCGAAAAACACCAATTGCAAAAAAGCACTTGCAAAATTAGACTTTACCTTAGAAGGAACCATGCGCGATTGTGAAATCAAAGATGGAAACTACGTCAGTATCGATATCTACTCGAAAATTTCAGGAAAATGAAAGGCTCTTAGTGAGTACCTGTGGATTTTTCTCAACGAATTCTTCCATAACATTAAAGAAATTCAGAATGTCTTCTTTCGAGTTCGTCGCGTTGATTGTCACCAATCGAATGAAGGTATCTTCATTGAATGATCCAAATCCGACAACGGTTATTTGGTGCTCATACAAAACGGTACAAAGGGTTGTTGGATCAATGTTCTTATAGTTGAAACAGATCGAAATTGAATCTTCAAAACTGTACAAAGTATAATCTGGATGATTACTCACATATTCTCGCGCGACATCTGCCAAATCGAATTGTTGATCGACAATCTGTCTTAATCCTTTGGTTCCAACAGATTTCCAAAGCGTCCAGAATTTCAAGGCATCATTTCTTCTTCCACATTGGAATGAAGTTTTACCCAAGTTGAAATCATCACCGTCCGTTTGATAGAGGTAATCAGCATCATTGCTAAACGAGCTGTGCAGGTGCTTTTTATCCTTCACCAAAATAATTGAACATGTCATCGGAGTTCCAATCATTTTGTGCGCATTGTAGCTGAATGAATCAGATCTCTCCATTCCTTTGAGAAGATGCTTGTACTTCTCACTGAAAATAATACTTCCACAATATGCACCATCAACGTGTAGCCAAATTCCGTGCTTTTCTGTGATGTCAGCAATTTTATCGATTGGATCAAATGCTCCTAAAACTGTCGTTCCCGCAGTTACATTCACATACGTAGGAATACATCCATCTTCCAAATCTTTAATAATTTGTTCTTCCAATTTCTCTGGGATCATTCGTCCAGTTGAATCAGCTTGAATATATCGAATGTTATTTCTACCAATTCCTGCAAAACTTACGTTTTTGGCATTTGAATAATGCGATTCTACAGAAGTGTAAACAACCAATGGATTTCTCATTCCCTCCAATTTACAGCTTGGATCTTTTACGTCGCGTGCCATGATCAAAGCCATGTAGTTACTCATCGAACCTCCAGTAGGGAAGGTACCATTGCTTTGTGAACCGTAACCAATCAAGTCACATGATTGTCGAATGATTTCCTGTTCAATTCCAACTTGTGGACCAGCAACCTTATATGTGTACATGCTATTGTTGAGCATAACAGCCAATAAATCACCGAGAACAGCTTTCCCTTGTCTTCCTCCAAACAATTGATTGAAGAACAAGTTTGTTGCCGTTTTTGGAGTGGAGATCAAAACATCGCGAAGAACCGTTTTAAATTCATCATCAATCATGGCTGATTCATTCAACGAAAGATCAATTGAATCATATAATTTATCAGCTTCGATTCTATCCGCTACAGGATTTTTCTCTTCTTCGTTCAACAAGGCTTCAACTAGTTCGTTGAACAAGGCTAAATCACTATTAATATTCGACATGAGTTTGATTGTTTTAATGTTTTTCTAATTCAGAGACAGTCGTGTAGACCAATTCCCGATTAATTATTTTTCCTGATTTCTCATCGTACATATTGCAACTGCGAATAGGCTTTGCATACATATGTAGAGACATACTTCTTTTATTGGATAGGTTTTCAAGACGATGGAATCCCATAAAATCGATCATGTATGTGACATCATTGGTTTTTGCAATAGCTGACTTCACCACTTTGAGTTCATCGTCATTATTTAGTTGATAGATCGTTTCTTTGAATTCACCTTCGATAACTGCTACCCAACATTCTTCACCACCGTGATCGTGAATGGGTGTCTTCTGTCCAGGCTCCCAACAGAGTAGGATCACTTCAAATTTTTCGTTGTCAACAATACAGTTTCTGGTGTAGGAATCATCAGACCAAGAGCAGTAGTTGTTAAAAACACTGCTTGGGATATTCATGGAGCGTATTATGTTATTATACGTCGTCCTCTCCCCTTCAGAAAGTGCGGTGACTAATTCGTTTAATGATTGAACTATTACTGGAGTGTTTTTTTGAGAATCCAAAAGTGTTAACGCTTTTTTGTTCATTATATTTACAAATCCAAGGTCAATCCCCAAATCCAACTAGAGCTCCAATATGAGTTTTCGGAGAGTTTCTAGTGTTGCAAATATAGCCATTTTTTATGATTTTAGGCGGGTTTTAGCCGTTTTCAACCGATTTAGATGAGTAAAAAGCAATTTATTTCATTTTTATGAGCATTTTGCAGAATCTTAAACATCCTTTATTTCGGGATGTTTTTGGGGGTTAGATTACTGCAATACTTAAATGCGAATTACTAAATTCTTCTACTATGCAAGACGAAAATATTATCATAAAAGTAGCTGTTCTAGCAGGGTATGTTGGAATTTTATTTCTCATTGGAATTCTCGCGTCTCGCAGAATTAAAAGCATGAGCGATTATTATGTTGGAGGAAAGAACATGGGCTTTTGGGCAGTTGCATTTTCAGCAAGAGCCACAGGTGAATCAGGTTGGTTACTTATTGGACTTACTGGAATGGGAGCCATGGCTGGATATTCCGGTTATTGGGTCGTCGCAGGTGAACTTCTAGGAGTTTTCATTTCTTGGCAATTTATGGCCAAAAGATTTAAACGAAGATCAGATAAATACGGCGCCATTACGATACCAGATTACCTTCAAAGTCACTTTAAATCGCAAACGCATACTCTTCGAGTTATTGCAGCAGCTGTACTCGTTGTTTTCGTGACGATCTACGTAGCTTCTCAAATGGATGTGACAGGGATTGCATTTGATTCTATGCTCGGTATACCATATGAATGGGGAGCATTGATTGGTTTTGTGATTGTACTAATTTACATCTTTATCGGTGGGTTTGTTGCGGCTGTTTGGTCTGATCTGTTCCAAGGAGTATTGATGTTTTTTGGATTGGTTTTACTGCCTATTGTTATCTGGTTCTCGATGGATCACGGGACAGGTGTTACAGATGGACTGAATGCTATCGACCCAACTTTAACCCAAGTAATGGGACGAAGTGAGAGTGGCTGGATGAATATGTTCACGATTCTTGGTTTATCGATGATTGGATTAGGATTCTTGGGTTCGCCTCAGGTCTACGTACGTTTCATGTCAATTAAAAGTGAAAAGGAAATAGACAAGGGTAAATGGGTAGCTTTGATATTCACCTTACTGACAGATGCTGCTGCTGTTACCATCGGTATTCTTGGACGTATTTACTTCACGAAAGAGGGACAAGATCCAGAAGCAATTTTGGGGACAGGTGGAGAAGATGTCTTGAGCATGGTTACAAATGAATTCTTACCAACAGTCCTAGTTGCCATATTTATTGCAATCGTTCTTTCTGCGATTATGTCGACTATTGATTCTCTTCTAATTCTTGCTTCAAGTGCAATTACACGTGATTTTTATCAGAAGATTTTCAAGCCAGATCTTAAGGATGAGGACTTAACTAAATTCTCAAGGATTGCAACCGTGATAATGGCACTAGTAGCCCTTGGAATTGCCATTCTTCTGTATAATCTTTATCCCGAAAGGAAAATATTCTGGGTAATGATTTTTGGTTGGTCAGGTATCGCTGCGACTTTCTGTCCCGTTATTATCCTGTCACTGTTTTGGAAAGGATACTCCGAACGAGGTGCGATTGCTTCAATGATCACTGGCTTCGTATCTGTTATCATGTTCAAGTTTGTTTTTTCAGAATTGGATGGAATAGGCCCTTACTTTGTTCAGCTTGATGTATTAGCACCATCATTCGCTATGGCAATGATAATTGGATACATTGTATCAAAAATCTACCCTCCAAGACCTGAGGCTGTAAAAATGATCGAAGAAATTGATGCCGCAGGGGCAGAGGACGCAAAGAAATCGGAAGATAATTCTGTTATCGATAGTGGAAGTTGATTCGAACGCTTCGATGAATTGTGTTAATAAACGGCTAAAAGTACACATGACGTATACTTCGTTTTTTTCAATCCTAGCTTGAAAACAATTCGTGGTTTTAATAGAAAATTGCACCTATATCGGACGCTTTTACTGCGCATAATATGACGCTAGAATGTTACTTCGAACCCTTTGTTAAAAAACAACAATTGACCCCTGACACATTCTGTCACCTGTGATTTTTACTTTTGCTTTATTATTAACAAACTAACAAGTAAAAAAATGGAAATTTTCAGTATTGTCATTCATTCTCTTTCAGGTCTATTGTTGTTCTTTATTGGAGCCCTGAGATTAAGTAACCCGATAAAAAATTACTCGAAGAACTCGGGGATAACTCTTCCAAACGAGGTTGATCTATTGAACGAGATGAGAGGAGTAAGCGCACTTATGTTGTTCGGTGGAGTGATTATTTTATTGGGAGCGATACTTCCAGAATTAAGCAACATATCATTCGTGGTGGCCATCTTAATTTTTCTTGGATTTGCGGTTGGGAGATTACTCGGTATTGGTTTAGATGGAAAACCGAACAAGCTGATCATTCAAGGCTTAGTTTCTGAGATTGTTCTTGGGGGATTAAATGTATTTTGCCTCGTCAATGCCTTGATTTAAATCCTAGTATAGAGGGGTTTATGCTTTGTGAGATAAATTACGGTGGAATAAAGAATAAATCAGTTCACTGAATTGTTTGAACTCATCTAATTCTAAAAACACCTTCGCCTTTCATCTAACTTTAAATCCATTGAACCTAATCATGCTTTAACTGGTGTAATAATTCTTCCTGAATTATCGATGTCTACATATCTTTGTTTAAGATTAATTGCCTCAGATAAATGAAACCCAAGACTGGTATTTTTGATAAATCAATCAATGATCATTAAACGTCACCTATTTGTTAGAGAAGGGATTAAGAGCAGCAATTTAATTTGTTTTACGGGGATTGTAACTTATTATCCCTCTAGTTGGTCTAATAGCAATAACAACAATAATTAATAAAAGTTAGCACGCAAAAAGTAGTAGAAGTAGTATGAAAAAGGTAGTAATTTTAATAGCAATGGGTTTATTTACAATCGGCTCGAGTTTTGCCGGATCAGATCCTGTTCTAATTGAAGAGATTAGTCAAAAAGTGACAATTGACTTAAGCACAATCACACTCGATAAATACGAAAAGGATTTTGTTCTTGTTCAATTTAAAATCTATGATGGATTAATACAAATTGTGAAAATTGAAGCATCACAGCCAGAATTAAAGTATTTGATCATCAGTGAATTGGAGGAGATTCACGTAAAAACTCCTTACAGTGAGAGTGAAATTCACAATTTCAATTTCACGTTTAAAAAGAAATAATTGTTGAGACCTTAAAACGTTTTATCAATTAATTAAATGCAGGCTTAAAACTGGAACATCCACGTTTAAGCCTGCATTTTTTTTTAATGACTTTTACACGGGGGACAAATGAGTGCTTATTCTACTCAGTTATCCATAACATAAAAGGGTGCGAGGATGAAAAATCCAGTGTAAATAACTGTAAACATGTAAGATTGGGATTCTGGACCTGCTGGTATGTTGCCTTTCGTAAATGGTATTCTCAATGGACTTTAGGAACCGTCATCTGTAATTGATTAATGCAATTAATCATGAATTTCAAAAAAGATACTATACTTACCCAATAATAAACCGCTCAACCATGAAAAAAGCCTTACTAATCACACCCATTCTATTCCTTTCTCTATTCTCCTTTGCACAACTTAATACAACCGCAATCGATTCCATTTTCCTTGATTGGAACAACACAGATTCACCTGGATGCGCGCTCGGAATCTTTGAAAAGGGAGAAATCATTTATTCAAAAGGCTACGGAAGTGCCAACCTCGAGTATTCAATTCCTAATTCACCAAGCTCCGTCTTCAGAATTGGGTCAACCTCCAAGCAGTTCACTGCTGCGTGCATCGTATTACTCGAACAGCAAGGCAAATTGAAATTTGAAAACACCTTGACTGAATATTTCCCTGATTTTCCAGACTATGGAAATCAAATAACAATAAGGCATTTATTGAATCACACGAGTGGGCTTCGAGATTATCTAACACTGTCTTACCTTAAAGGACTCGGCGACGATGATTTTTATACAGATGAAGACGTCATGCACTGGATGATTAATCAGCAAGATTTGAATTTTGAACCGGGAGAGGAGTTTGTGTACTGTAATTCAGGATATTGGTTGTTGGGTCAGATTGTAAATGAAGTCACTGGAGTGTCAATGGCAGAATTTGCTGATCAAGAAATTTTCACTCCTTTGGGAATGAAAAACACACATTTTCACGACGATCATACAGAAATTGTTCCGAATCGAGCGTCAGGATATCAACCAGAAAGTGAAAACGCGTATAGCATCAGCATGACCACCTTAGATATGATTGGCGACGGTGGAATATTTACGACAATTGAAGATATCAAATTGTGGGACGATGCTTATTACAAATCTGCTGTACTGAATAGTGATTTCTGGAATGAAATGACGCACCAAGGTGAATTGAATAATGGTGAGGCAATCGATTATGCTTCTGGATTATTCATTGGGAGCTACGAAGGACTTAAAACGATTCGGCATGGTGGAGCATTCGTTGGGTTCAGAGCTGAATTGTTGAGGTTTCCTGAACATCAAATTACGATCGCAATTTTTGCGAATAGGGCAGATGCCAATCCATCAGGTAGAGCAAATGAAGTGGCAGATGTCATTCTCTCGGAATATTTCATGGACGATATTTCGAGAATGGAAATTGAGACCATCAAAAAAGAATCCTTAATTGAAAAGGARMYCATCAAGGAAAAARWAATRGAACAAGAGTCCTTCGTTGGAGCATATGAAATCCAGCCAGGAATGTCCCTGACTGTTAGTATTGTTAATGATAGTGTACATGTGTTTCAATCGTGGAATGAATCAGAATACAATATTGAAAGATCAAAAGGGAATACATTCATTTTAACTGATACGGAAAATCTACTGTTCAGATTTACGGAGCTCGTAGATGGTTTCACGCAAATCCTTGAGGTGAATCAAGAAGGGCGAATAACAGAATGTACGCGAAAGGCAAGTTTTGATGAATCTGAGGTCAACTTTAATGAATACGTTGGTGTTTATTACAGCCAAGAACTAGAGGTTGAATATTCAGTTTCCATGGGAGAATCTGGATTACAATTGTCCATTAACGAAATGGAGGCGGTGGCAATAACGCCTGACAGTACCGATCGATTTTATGGTGATGGAGGAGTTATTAATTTTCTTCGTGAAAAAGGAGTAATTAGCGGTTTTAAGCTTGACGCAGGTAGAGTTAAAAATTTACGATTTGAAAAGAAATGAGAGCCACTGGAAAGATGCCATTAATAAAAAGTGTTGAAGGAACCGATTAATGCATCTTGTTAAGAAGTCTCATTTGAAAGATTTAATTCGTCTTTGCGAGTTGCACTCATAATTTGGTCAACCGTTCACAACATTTATGGTGTCTTTCGAATTGAATGACACCGTTTTCATGAAAGCGGGTTAAGTAATTTATCGAAATTGCTTATCTTGATCATCTATTTACATTTAAAAAAATTCACATAACCTAAATTCCTATTGACATGAATAAAGTACAGAAAAGTTTACAAGAAAACGAAAGCGAAATTCTAGCATCTCTTCCAAAAGAATTCCACGAAGACTTTAAGAAAGAATTGTCAACGCCTCCTGTGGAAGAAGCTCCATTAAGTGGTGCTGCTGAAGTAGCAGCAATTAAAGCTGAATTAGCGGCAAACCCATCTGTTGACGAAAGCGCAGCAGCTCCTGAGTTGAAAGATATTAAAGCTCCTGCAGCAGTTGTGTTACCAACAGAAGCTGAGTCTGCAGCAGAACAAGCGACTTTATTAGCTGAAGTGAAAGCAGCGGCAGGAAAGTCTTAAGCATAGAAAAATACGCTCATATTGAGAATCAAAACCACCGTCAAGTATGATGGTGGTTTTTTTATGCACCAAGATTATGGACTATTCTGTGAATTTAGTCGGAGATTATTTCAATGACGATGGAATTCCTCATTTGGAGATGAAAAAACAGCTGAATTGACCATTCACAATACTTTCTTATCTTCGGTAAACTACTTTAAGAGTGCCTACTACATCAAATAACCGAAACTATTTAAGATAATCTAAAATCATCCTATGAAGAATCTGTTGTTTGCCTTACTCCTTAGTTGTCTTGCATTTCTATCGCTTGGGCAGAATATGAATATTTCAGGAATTATTAATAATTATACGAGTGTTACCTCAATATCAGGTACAACAATTACAGTAGGATCTTCTGCTGGATACTCCGTAGGAGATCAGGTATTAATTATTCAAATGCAAGGAGCGCTTATCGACGAATCGAACTCGGCTTCTTTTGGTAATATTTCGTCAATAGGAGATGCCGGTAATTATGAATTCGCAACAATTTGTTCTATCCCGAGCGGAACAGAGATCATCATGAATAATGTTCAGCGCACATATTCGCCATCAGGAATGGTTCAAGTGGTATCTGTTCCTGTTTATAATGACGCAACTGTAACTGCAACCTTAACTGCCTCTCCTTGGGATGGTTCAACAGGTGGAGTTCTCGTGTTTGAATGCACAGGGACGTTGTCGATGAATAGCGACATCGATTTGGATGGACTTGGATTTAGAGGTGGWGGATTGATTACTTCAACRTACAATTGTTCCTGGACCAATAATACAAATGCCTTCTTTTATGATCTTTCSACTGGGCAAGGYGCTAAAAAAGGCGAAGGYGTRGCRCTCTATATTTCWGGTAAAACAGGAGGTAAAGGTGCTCAAGCCARYGGMGGTGGAGGATCAAAYGACCACAACGGAGGAGGTGGAGGYGGTGCAAATGYAAGTGCMGGTGGACTTGGRGGAGAGCGAATTGGAGCTTCCACYTTTACMTGTAAATGCTCAAATCCAGGTGTTGGAGGCAAAGCRAATAYGTATTCCAATRCATTAAACAAAATCTTCTTAGGTGGAGGCGGAGGWGCTGGGCATGAAAACAATGCTACTCTYGGRTCTTCTGGTTCAAATGGTGGAGGAATTGTTATTGTTAAAGCAAATTCCTTGAGTGGAAACGGACAAACGATAAATGTTAACGGTGGTCCAACGCCGCTTGATTGTTTTGATGGAGCAGGCGGCGGTGGGGCAGGAGGAACGATCTTACTCGACGTGGGATCGTATTCAGGATCATTAAATGTCAGCGCTATTGGCACGACTGGTGGTAGTGTTCACGGGAGCGGTTCTTCCAATTGCAACGGGCCCGGTGGAGGTGGAAGTGGAGGTGTTCTTTGGGTGAATCAAAGTGTACTGCCAGGAAGTCTCAGTTACAGTTCGAACGGTGGATTGTCGGGAACTACATTAAGTACGATGCAATCAAATTGCTCGGTAAATGGAACAAACGGAGCAATGCCTGGAATCGTTGGGGCAGCGCTCACTTCTCTATCGATAGTCCAAAACAGTTGTAACATCCAGAGTTCGGTAGCGACATCCATTTGTGGTTCTGATAGCCTGTTTCTAGGAGGAGCTTGGCAAACGGCTTCGGGAATTTATACCGATACCATCACTTCGGGTTGTTGTGATAGTATTGTTGAAACAACGTTATCTGTAGTACCCAATTACACGAGTACAATGAATCAAATGATATGTGCTGGAGATAGCATTGTGGTAAATGGAACTACTTATACTTCCAGTGTTACAGGAGCAACAGAAGTCTTTTTGAATGTTGGAACAAGCGGTTGTGACAGCATTGTGACGATCAACTTGACTGTTCTTACTGCTTTAACTGGAACAATTAACGAAACAATTTGTGAAGGAGAGAGCATTGTCGTGAATGGAACTACTTACAATTCTACTGTAAGCGGTGCAATAGAAGTCTTTTCTAACATTGGGCCAAATAGTTGCGATAGCACCGTAACGATTAACCTTACTGTTAACTCAGTCGATAATTCAGTAACAAATTCATCACCTATGTTAACAGCAGATGCTACTGGTGCGAATTATCAATGGTTGAATTGTCCAGAATTAACACCAATCACAGGAGAGACAAATCAATCCTATACGGCTGTTCTGAATGGATCGTATGCTGTAGTTATCACAATGAACAGCTGTACAGATACTTCAAATTGTATCGCCGTTGATGGGCTTGGTTTTATTGAAAATGATTTTGGCGAGGCATGTGTTCTTTATCCAAATCCAACAAATGGGAATTTCTCAATTGATTTAGGAGAGATTTACCAATCAGTAAGAATTACAATCACTGATTTAAGTGGAAAAGTTGTTCAAGAAGATGAGTATTCTGAAGGTCAATTATTGAACTTGAAATTAGATGAACCTTCAGGGATTTATACCGTAAGGATTGAATCGGATGATAAACGAGCGATTGTTCGTTTGGTGAAAGAATAAAGTAAATGGTATGGAATTATATTTTTGTCTCTTTTAGTATGAACCAACGGATGTTTCTGAAGACCGCGTTTGCCCTTTTTCTTGCTTTGCTATTTTCATTAAAGCTTCAAGCTCAAGAAACAAACAAGTCAATTTTATTAAGAGGAAAAGCTTCTACCTTTTTTGTCGTCGAGGATATTTTTTTTCAAAATTGGAACATTGGAGTAGAATATCGTTTTGCTGAAAATCACTCAGTGGGTCTTGATTTTGTTCATTTCCGATGGAGGTACGAGCAGGATATTTATATCGGCGACGTTGAAATGGGCTATGGTCCTGATTCGTTTTCCCGAAGGCGCTATCTACTTATTGATTATCGATATTATCCTTTCCGAACATTGATGCAAGAAAAATATTTTGATCCTTACTTAAACCCATTTGTTAAAGTGGGAAAACGGAAGGTTTGGACAAATGACCCGACTGTGCTTTTTGGAGAGCACGATATTCCAACGGTGAAAAATCACCGCGCAGATTTTACTGATTATGGGCTTGCATTAGGTCTTCGCTCTGACTTCGTTGGCCGTCGTTTTGGGTTTGACGTGAACATTGGCTTGGTTTATAGGGAAACACGTGTTCGTTATGAGAAACGATATGATTTTTCCACTGATGCGTATAGCGAACATTCCTTTAGGAAATACTATAATTGGCATCCGCACATGAGACTGAATTTCTTTATGAGAATCTGTACGTTAAAATAAATCAGTTCCTGTTCAGCATATTTAATATTGCTAGATGAATCGACGGAAACCTATCTTAATATACTACTTAAGTATAAAAATAAGATTGAGGCAATTACACAAATTTATGAGTTATGATTTGTGTATATTCGCTATGTGAAATTGACACAATTCCTTACTCTTTTATTAGTGCTCGTTTTGATGTTCCCAATCGTCCGTGCGTCTTTTGATGTTATTTCAGGTGCTAATGATGAATATGAATTATCAGAAAATCCTGATGAGGAAGAATCAAGTGATGAAACTGACAACGAGAAAGAAGAGGAACCGAGGGATGAAATAGAGGAATTTACGATCAATGATCTCTTATTTTTAGCCGAGCTTGATACAAGGTCAACAAATACGTTTGTTCATCAGCAGAACTTATGCAGTATAAGCAGAGAACTTTCAACGCCCCCTCCCAGGATTAGCTAATATTCTAGTGGTCTAAGTCGCTTTGGCGCAATCAAAATTCATTAAAGGGATCGTTCTGGCACAGAGCAAAAAGGGAATAAATGAAAAAGATATTTGTCTTCAAAAATTTTAAAGGTGATCTCTTAGGAGGAATCACTGCTGGAATCGTGGCACTACCATTGGCTTTGGCCTTTGGTGTAAGCTCTGGACTAGGGCCAAGTGCTGGATTGTACGGTGCAATATTTGTTGGTTTTTTTGCTGCATTATTCGGAGGAACCAATACTCAAATATCAGGACCGACAGCTCCAATGACTGCGGTGAGTATGGTGATTATTGCTGGGATTATTGGATTGAATGAGGGCGATATATCAAAAGCACTGCCAGCAATATTAACTGTTTTTTTATTAGCTGGAATCTTCCAAATTGTTCTTGGACTTTTGCGTGTTGGAACTTACATCAAATACATCCCGACACCCGTGGTTTCTGGTTTTATGTCCGCCATCGGGGTGATAATTTTGGTGACTCAAATTCTTCCGTCAATTGGATATTATGCAGATGAAGACCAAGAGTTTGTTCATGGATTTAAGCCTTTTGCTGAAGAGGTAATACTCGAAAAAATATTAATTAAGGAAGCCAACGAAGGTATTCTTGTTGTGGAACACCTCGAAATAACAGCTGCCAGAGCAAGCTTAATAACTGAAGAAGAGATTCTATTGGAATCAAAAACCTTAGCTAATAATGAGGCGAGTGGAGTTCTTGGAACCATTAAGGTTCTTCCGCGTGCATTAAAATCTATTAATTGGTTAGAACTCATGCTTGCGCTCGGTACGATAATAATTATTTATGGATTCAAGAAGATTACGACCGTCATACCAAGTACATTGGTGGCGTTAGTTGTAATGTCTGGCATCGCCATCGGAATGGACCTTGCCTATATTCCAATCGAGAAAATTCCAAGCGGACTTCCAACTTTTAACGGAGAAATATTCACCAATATGGACCTAAGTTCTATTGCTCCCTACATATCGAGTGCGTTAACACTTGCTTTTCTTGGTGCAATTGACTCTCTATTAACTTCTGTTGTAGCGGACAATATGACGAAGACGAAACACAAACCAAATCGTGAGCTAATTGGACAAGGAATTGGTAATACTATTGGAGCAATGTTTGGTGGTATTCCTGGTGCAGGAGCAACAATTAGAACAGTTGTAAACATTAAGGCTGGTGGTGTTACTAGAATTTCTGGTATGATTGCCGGATTGTTTCTATTTGCTATTCTGTTGACAATTGCACCTTTTGCTTCAAAAATCCCTGCAGCAGTTCTTGCTGGTATTTTGATTACAGTTGGTATTGGCGTAATGGATTACAAAGGTCTTCGCGCAATTCCTAAAATGCCAAGAACGGAAGTATTGATTATGTTAACTGTTCTCATCGTAGCATCTTTCTATGACTTAATCACAGCAGTTGTACTTGGTTTGGTAATGGCCTCATTAATCTTTATGAAAAAAATGGGAGATGTAACAGTTCAAGGATCATGGGTGAAATCTGTTGGAGATGATAACGCACACGAATCAACCATTGAACTTTCCAAAAAGTTGGAAGAAGAGGTGTTTATCAAAAGAATGAATGGACCTCTTTTCTTTGGATCCACAAGTGATATTCAAGAATTAACCAAGTCCATACCCTTGACTGCTACAACTGTCGTTTTACATATGTCGAATGTATCTTATATGGATCAATCCGGTGTTTATGCAATGGAAGAAATCATTTCTGAATTGGAAACGAAAGCCGTTAAGATTCTTATCGTTGGAATTCCTGATCAATTGAGACAAATGTTGGAGAAAGTCGAGTTAATTCCAAAATGTATTCCGCATAACCTCATTTTTGATTCGATGGATGATTGCATGAAATGGATTATTGAAAATGTAGAGGATATAGCTTAAGCTCTTAATTCTTATGTAAAAGAAGAGCTAGTGATATCTGAATGGAAGAAAGTTTTCAGGTAGGTCTAATCAACGTTTTTACATGAGAGCAGCTCAGAAAAATGAGTTCCATATACATTCTCTTCGGTTGTCAGTTTTTCTTAAGAGACAGGGGCTCTCTCATACAGATGGCTCATGCGATAATGACGTACACTATACCCAATATTGAGTTGTGGTCTTAAAGGTGTAGTTGTTCTCTATTGTGAGCTATGAAAATATTGTGCGAAGCCGCCATTTTAGGCGGTGATATTCGTCTTGCTCATGTTCAATTTTGATTACTTACCTGAAGGTTCTATTCTTGCTCAAACCATGTTGATTCAATCTCAATCTGAAGTGGAAATGAACGTTGATAAAATGCTTAACAAATCCAACGGTGATACTTCAGAAGTTGCACGTACACAAAAAGCTATCTATGAAATTAAAGAAGGTCTTGGTGGAAATCAACACATTGTAAAAGCCTCTTTTGGTGTGTATGTGCGCGGTAAAAATTTAGAAGAATTGGAGCGTGTAACCAAAGATGCCACATCATTATTAAGTTCGGCTGGTGTAATTGTTTATCCTACTTCAAGTGATACGTTGGCTAACAATGCTTTTTTAGTGCATTTACCAATGGCCTTTGAAGCAAAAACCGAAAAAAAATATAATTATTTAAAACATTACTACATGCAGCATATGATCAACATGAGCTTGTTATATGGTCGTTCTGAAGGTAGTGGTCATGCTGTTATTAATTTTTGGAACCGTGGTGGCTCCCCTTTATCGTTCGATTTCTTAGATAAAGACAGATCTTCAAATTCACACATGATCATTGGTGGGCCTACGGGTTCAGGTAAGTCAGTGGCACTTTGTTATTTAGCTTCAATGATTATGGCAACCATTAGGCCGCGATTGTTTATATTTGAACTGGGTAATTCATTTGGATTGCTAGGCGATTACATGAAAAGTCTTGGTCTTACTGTTACGAAAAAACAATTAAAACCTGGTGCTGGCGTATCATTAAACCCATTTTCTGATTCACACAAAGTTGTAGAAGACTCACTCCGACTTCAAAAAAGAAATAGAGCTGTTGTTGATGAGGATAGTGTTATAAGTGATGATGATCAACGTGATGTGATGGGTGAAATGCTCATGGCGGCATTATTAATGATCACAGGTGGCGAACAAAAGGAATTTGAATCATTAAATCGAGCTGATAGAGGGTTAGTGAGTGCAGCTATACGTGAATGCTCTTTTGATAAACACGCTGAAGGCGTGGAGATGATAACAGAAGATTTACGAGATAAATTGCGTGAAATTTCTTATGACAAAGATTCTAAAGTGTTTGATTCAAGTATGCGATCTAAAGCTAAGCAAATGGCTATGTCTATTGATACATACTGTCATGATTTTGATGGTGAGATGTTCAATACGCGTGGTGGTACGTGGGAAGACACTGACGTAACTATTATTGATTTAGCAACATACGCTAAAGATGGTTATGAAGCACAAATGGCATTGACTTATGTCAGTCTAATGAACCATATTAACGCCCTTGGTGAAAAAACCCAATTTGACGATAGAAAAATAGTTCAAATGACGGATGAAGCGCATGTTATTACAACAAACCCTATGCTTGCCCCGTTCCTTGTTAAAGCGGTAAAGGTACAACGTAAAATAGGTATATCTTCAATTATTGCTACTCAAAACTTTGCCGATTTTCCTAAAGATGCGAAAAAACTTCTTAACATGATTGATTGGTGGATGTGCTTATGTCCAACAAAAAACGAAGTTGAAGAGATTTCAAAGTTTAAAGAACTAACCGATGAAACCAAGCGCATGATGACTTCAT
>NVXP01000002.1 GCA_002733985.1 Fluviicola sp.
GGCTTTGGCCGCAGCCATCAGCAGTGCCGATATTCTGGTGCCAACGCTCGGCGATACCATAGACCAAAAAATGCTGGCACAAGCCGGTGATAATTTGCGCCTTATCGCGAACTACGGGGCAGGATTTGACCACATTGATGTGCAAACTGCGCTGCGACGCGGAATCATGGTCTCCAACACTCCGGGTGTGTTGACCGAAGACACTGCCGATATGACGATGGCCATGATTTTGGCCGTGCCTCGCCGCCTTCGCGAAGGTACAATGCTGATGCAGCAAGGCGATTGGCAGGGCTGGTCGCCTACCGCGTTGATGGGACACCGGATTGGTGGCAAACGCCTTGGCATTCTGGGCATGGGCCGAATTGGTCAAGCTGTTGCCACCCGCGCCAAAGCGTTCGGCTTGCAGGTTCACTACCACAATCGCCGCCGTTTGCATCTCGATACAGAGGCGGCGTTAGAAGCGACCTATTGGGAAAGCCTCGATCAAATGCTGGCACGGGTTGATATCTTGTCGATCCACTGCGCACATACCCCCGGCACGTTTCATTTGCTAAACGCCCGCCGCTTGAAACTAATGAAACCCAGCGCTTTTATCATCAACACCGCCCGCGGCGAGATCGTCGATGAAAATGCCCTAACCCGCATGCTTCGCACGGGCGAACTGGCGGGCGCGGGTCTGGATGTTTTCGAGCATGGCAACGATATTAACCCAAGGTTAAAAGGTTTGGACAACGTCCTGCTGCTGCCCCACATGGGTTCCGCAACAATCGAGGGCCGGATCGAGATGGGCGAAAAGGTCATCATCAACATCAAAACCTTCGCCGACGGGCACCGCCCACCGGATCAGGTCGTGCCGAGCATGCTTTAACCGCCTTAAACCTGCGTTAACTGTCGGGTAATCATTTGTTTGACAGGCGGCAAGATATTACCAATTCGTAAAGCCGCGCGTCTAAGCAACCGGCCCGGAACAGTCGTGTCGGTATATAGCCGAACCAGCGCGTTTGTTCCTAGATACAAGGGCCGCGCAATACGGCGATGCTTGGATTCATAATTCTTTAACACCCATTGTGCCCCGATATCCGACCCACTCTCCAAAGCATCCCGAATTTCCGTTGCCAGAATAGTTGCACCCGTTAACCCAAGGTTAAAACCATGCGCCGTAACCGGATGCATCCCGACGGCTGCATCCCCAACCAATGCAAAGCGTGTTTTGACGAACTGATTGGCGAAAACCCCGACCAATGGATACGGGAAACGTTCTGAAACCAACGTCATTTCACCCAACTGCTGATCGAACCGCCGCTGTATGTCGGCCGCGAAAACCTCCGGCGGCATATTCATAACTGCCTCGGCTTTGTCCGCCGTCAGCGTCACCACGACCGAGGATTTATTCCCGAACATCGGCAGAATCGCAAGCGTCTGGTCATAGTGGAAACACTCAAACGCGGTATCGTTGTGCGGGGCCGTGTGCTCCATCTCGCAAACGACAACCACGCGCCCGAAATCAGTCATTGAGGCCGAAATCCCCATCTTACGGCGCGTCTCGGAAAACCGGCTGTCTGCCGAAATCACGAGCGGCGCGCCAAGCTCTGTTCCGTCTTTCAGCTTAACTTTTCCGGCTGTTGTATTGGTTTCAACGCCAACCACTTCGGCTTCGGTCATGATGGTAATGTTTGGTAAATCTTTGACCACATTGTAAGCGGCCTGTCGGATTATGTGATTGGGAATGATGTGCCCCAGATAATCCCGATCGGTAATTCCGCTAGCGAAATGCAACGCATAGGGGGACTTACCGTTAACAACTTTGGCATCCCGAATGGTTCCAATTTCGGTTGACGGAATGTAATCCCACATCCCCAAATCCCGCATTATCTTTTCTGAAGAATGCGTTAACGCGATATCGCGACCGTCTTCGGGCGGGTTCGCCAAAATATGTTCGGGTTGGCGTTCCAGCAATACGATCTGAAGGCCTGTGTCCGAAAGGCTACGGGCGAAACTTAGGCCGGCAGGGCCAGCCCCGATGATGATGATATCCGTTTCGATCATTTTGTTTGATGTTTGAGCCGACAAATTTAATGAAACATGTTCAACTCTTTTCAAAGTATCGCACAAAGTTTGATGAAATGAAGTCCATTCATTATCCGAGCCAATCACTTAATGTCGATTATCCTTTAATTAGCCAGATGCGCTTATTGGCGAACATGTTTTCACTTTTTATCTCTGAAAGTGCTTGCTGTCAACTGGTTGTTGACCAGTAAGTTTGCCAAAAGAAATGACTGCAGAAGGTGTGACGTAGAAATTCATACCTTTAGTGGATGAAAAGATTGATCTTCACTAGCTTAATGGCTTTCGCACCAATTGCGATGTTTGCACAACAAGGAATTATTTGGGAACCAGCAATGACGGTAGCTGATGGCGCTACCTTTGGAAATGTTCGACCAAGATTGAGCTTAGTAAATGATTTGCCGATCGTCATGATTGGAAAGAGTGGAGATGGAGAAGTTTTCGTTGTTAAGGGAAATGGTAGTGGGTTTAATGCTCCAGTGGGAGTGGTTCCGAATGGAATGCAAACATACATGGCGAATTGGACAGCACCAGACATTGCAAGCAACGGAAATAATGTGGTTGTCGTTTTCAAAGCGCAGCCAATTAGCACAGGGAATATTTATTCGGTTCGATCGACTGACGGTGGAGTGACATTTAGTGATACAATTCGCGTAGATGATTATGATCAAGGCGAAACGTGGATGCCAGCATTGGACATGGATGAAAATGGAAATCCACACGTCACTTACATGATTTTTGATCCAACAGGAGGAAATGAGCGCATTGTGATCACTTCTTCTACAGATGGTGGTGCTACATATCAACCCCAACAAGTTGTGACGGCTTCATCGCCGGGTGTAGCGTGTGATTGCTGTCCTCCAGAAGTACTAGTCAAAGGACAATACCAATTATCACTCTTTAGAAACAACGAAACGAATGTTCGTGATACTTGGGGATCGCTTTCTACAGATAATGGAACTTCATTTACATCAACTGAGAATTTGGATAATCTTACTTGGGTAATTAATGCATGTCCTGCAATTGGTCCACATGGAGTAATTATTGGAGATTCAGCGTATGTTGTTTCTGCTTCACGAGGAGAAGGATCTTACCGAGTATATGTGAGCACAACTGGTTTGTCTGGAGGATTGAACCTAAGTAGTGTCCAAATGATGGATGAGCCAACATCGACAGCAGGGGATACTCAAAATTATCCTCGAATTTCTGGAAGTGGTGACACATTGGTCGTTGTTTGGGAAGAAAAGAATGCCGGAAATACAGATATCTTATGTTCTGTTACTACTGATGGTAATTCTCAGACCTTGGCTTCGTTTAAGTCAAAAGTGAACAGCGATCAAACTGGAATTCAAGCGAAACCAGATGTTGTTTACAAAAATGGATTCGTTCATGTTGTATATCAAGATTTAGATGCAGGTAATGTCGTCTACCGAAAAGGAATCATTGCTGATGTGACTGGAATAAATGAACTCAATGGAGCTGTAATTGAAATTTATCCCAACCCAACTACCCAGTTGATTTCGATTAATGGAGTGGACGAGGAGTTTATTGAGGCAGTGACTGTTATTGATGCACTCGGAAAGGAAGTGGTCGTTACGTCAAGTTGGATTTCAAGCAACGAATTACAATTGGATTTTGGCTCTAAGGTGCAAGGAGGAATTTATTTCATTCAATTCGAGTTGATTAACGGGAGCACTTTCTCGAAAACGGTGAGTGTAAAGTAAATGACCAGGAAAGAAGAATCCCGTAACATTTTCATGCGCGGGATTCAACATTGAATTAGATGAAGATTACTTCACTAGTGTGAATTGAATTGGAAGCGTAACTTCTGCGCTTACTGCCTTTCCATCTTTTATACCTGGAGTCCAATTGGGCATGTTTGAAACTACACGAGATGCCTCTTCGTTGAAAGCATCGTGTTCGGAACCCCGAACAATTCTAATGTTCTTAACTTTTCCTGATTTCGAAACTTCGAACTTCACAAATATCTTGGCTTCAAGATTTTTAGCCGCAAGATCCATTGGGTACTTGAGATTCTCTTGGAAGTAACGCGTCATTGCGCTCGTGCCACCAATGAAATCAGGCTGTGTGTCAATGTCCCCTTTGTAATTTTCAATTTCGTGATTCTTTGGAGTCAGTTCATTGGACTCAAGTTGAATGCTCGTCGTGAGCACAACACCAACAAGAATTGCTGGAATTAAAATAATCTGTTTCATGTTAATTGTATTTTGTGATTTTAATTGAATAATTCGTTTTTGAAGTAATGATGGCCGATTGAAGCCATTCGCTATTTCTGGAATAGATACACCGAAGTGCGAAGAAAGTAATGCGTAGCTGTATGATTTTGCCTCACTGACATTGGAGATGGATGCACGGTCAGCTAAATATTCATGGTTCTCTTTCATCTTTCGTTCCCACAAATAGACTACAGGATTGAACCAAAAGAACACTCGGACGATGCGTATTAGAATTAAGTCAAGCGAATGTTTTTGTCGTGAATGTGTTAACTCGTGTTTTAAAATGAAGTCCACATTGTCCAATTGATATTCACTGATGTAGACATTATTAAAGTGAGAGAATGAATGATATTTGTCCGAAATGAGATAGATCGACTGTTTGCCAGAACGATTTAAGAATTTTGCATTGTTTGGCTTGCGAGCTTTCCATAGACTTCGTCCAAAGTGAAGCAACGAGAGAAAGACACCAGAACAATAAATCCAATATGCCCATTCAATCGTACTTTCTGTTGAAGAAGTGTTAATAGAAACAGTCGACTCGATTAAAGGAAGGTGGATAGAAAACCCATTCAGAACAGTTCCTTCTGAATAATGATAAATCAATCCCAGAGCAATCGCGAAAATCGGAAATCCAATTAGGTACCAACGATTCAAGCTAAGGTGTCTGCCATTTTGATTCATTCCTGTGAAAGCGAAATATCCCAATAGGAGATTCACTGATATCAAACTAAGGTCTATCCAATTCATGACTTCTTAATTTGTTCCATGATTTGTTCGAGTTCGCTTGCTGAGATGTTTTTTTCTTTCACGAAGAACGAAACTAGATTCTCTGCAGATCCACCGAAATAATTTTCGATGAGATGAGTGGCGGACTGGTTTGCGTATGCTTCTCTAGAATGTAAAGGAAAGTAACGATGGGTTCGTCCGAATGATTCGTAACCAACTATTTTCTTTTTCTCAAGAATTCTAATAATTGTAGATACGGTATTATATGCCGGTTTAGGTTCTGGAAATTGGGCAACAATTTCCTTCACAAATGCTTTGTTTAACTTCCAAAGTATCTGCATTACCTGTTCTTCTGCTTTTGTGAGTTCTTGCATCATGTATAACATTTATACAAACCTACAACTAATTTTTTAGTTATGAAACTAATTATTTAGTTGTACTCATAGTGATCTGATTTACACAGTGATTAGATCAATTTTCTTTTGTTAAAAATTCAATATCTCTTTTGAAAATACGTTTACTCTTTGTATATTTCAATTCGCTTAACCACGAACCACTATGATTCAAGAGAGTCTCTCCTTTATTGTTGACCAAGTCAATGAGTACCTATCCCAAAAAGTAGGTAAAACGCCAGTTGTTTTAAATGCCCTTGTCGATCAGAAAGGTGACATTCAAATCAGTGACGATGAAGTTGCTTGTACTCTAGTAAGTCTAGAAGAAGAGCGGATTGGAAAATCTCAAGTTGCTTACGAAGTTGTAAACGGCGTGTCAACTGCTAAAAATCCACCACTCAAGTTCAATCTGTATATTCTGTTTGCTGCAAATCCGAAGTTATCGTCAAATGTGGCTAATTCAAATTACGGGGATGGCTTAACCCTTGTTTCAAATATCATCACATGCTTCCAAGGAAAGAATGTCTTTGATAAAACCAATTCACCGAAGTTTCCATCTGGAATCCAACGATTGGTTATGGAAGTTTACAGCATGCCGATTGAACAGCAAAATTATTTATGGGGAGCGCTCGGAGCGAAATACATGCCATCGATTCTTTACAGAGTTCGATTACTTGTAATGGACGATCAAAAAGTACAAGCAAATCAACCTGCAATTGACACAATATCCACTTCTGTTGAAGGAAAATTTAGAAACTAAATGGAACGTAAATATAAACCACTATTCAATCTTACAGTAATACATAGCTATTACGAAAGTGGTCGTGCGAACGATTTTTCCTTCTCGCCAACATCAAAAACGGCTAAAGATTTAAGTCGATTTAAGCTTTTGGCTCGACTTAAGAATGATAAGCCTGGTGCTCCTGAAGCATTTGGTCTCACAACGAGTTATCAAGAGCTTGATGGGACTCCATTTATTCCTATTACGGCATCTGAAAAACCATCATTGGTTTTCGGAGTGAGTGTTAAGAATGATAGATTCATGAACATTACGACTGAATTGAGTCAGTTGAACAGTGGTGAAYTRTTTCATTATTCAAAYCTCGATAATAGTGGTGTGGCTGTTCCATCTGTTTCTTCCGCGATTGAATTGCATCGAACAAATTGTTTCCTGAGAAGGAACGTGTTTGCGCACAATTTCACAATCGGAACTGTTCCAGTCAATGCAACTTTGAAAATTTTAGATGGTTGGAATGGAGGTACGGAGTTATCGGATTATGAACAAAACCTATCCAGTGAAAATGGTRATTTTCAGGCCTTGGTCGATCTCAATGGGTTGGATGATGGGATGTACACGGTGAGTGTTTCGAACGATGTTAATGCTACAATAACCGATACAAAGTTTTATATCAATAATGATTTAGCAAGACAACGACCATTTGCAATTTTGGATTTGTCGATCAATTCAAATTCGCTACTGAGCGGTGAAGAACTTCAAATAAATTTCGAGAAGAAAAATATTGTCTGGAAATATTTTGTTGTATTTCTAAAGGCAGTGTCGGGACCAGTATCAATAAAAAAATCAAATTCTCCGGGCCCAGCAATTGATTTCACGGAGACAACACCAGTTGCCTCGAGCAGTGATGAAGTGACATTCAATTCTCTTGCAGAAAAATTTCCTACAAGTAATATTAAGTTCTTCGTGTCAGATGACCCTGTAGATCTTACAGAAACGCCAGTCACGGATATTCAACTTAAGAATGGGAATGGTGGATCAGCGGAAGTGTTAGTCAAACACCTCCCAGGTATGCCAATTGAAAACACAAAAGCAGAAGCATATATATTTATTTAAATCACAATCACTATGGCAACATACAGTACACCTGGAGTTTACATTCAGGAAATAGCAACGCTACCAGCATCAGTAGCGCAAGTTAATACCGCAATTCCAGCTTTTATTGGCTTGACTGAGGATAGCACGAATAAAGAACCAACACGAATTTCTTCAATGGCAGAGTTTGTGGAGGCCTTCGGTGGTGCTCCTGAAAGTGTCTTTACGATTAATATTGATGGTTCTGGTGGGACAGATGAAATTGACGCTGCCGTTTCGCCTGTTAACCCTAATCCAACAAAAGGATTATACTATCACATGCTGATGTATTTTTCGAATGGAGGAGGACCATGTTATATTGTTTCTGTGGGAACAACGTCTACAGTAATAACTCAGGCCTTAGTTACAACTGGTTTGGCTAAGTTGAAACTGGAAGATGAACCAACTTTGATTGTAGTTCCAGAAGCTGTTTTTTCTGCGACAGCGGGCGCTCTTCATGGGATAGCTAAAGAATGTTTGTCTCAATGTAATGCGCTACAAGATCGATTTACTATCATGGATCTTCACAATAATACTTCCGATCATCCAGCAGATGCGCTTGCATTTAGAGGAGGGGTCGGTACGCAGTATTTGAAATATGGAGCGGCATACTATCCTCATTTGAGAACAAGTTTGACTTACCATGATTCTTCGGTTTTCATTACTTATACGACAGGTATTGATGCTGAAATCACGTTTGCAATAGGAGCAGGGAGAACATTGGATAGAATAATTTCATTAGCGAATGATACTACGGCAGGTGATTTTGCTACAGTAGGTGAGCCGTTAACAAAATTTTTATCTGAGCAACTAGGTAGTATTCGAGACAAAGTTGCAGAACAATCGATCACTGTAGGTCCGTCTGCTTCAATGGCTGGGATTTATGCTAGTGTCGACAGAGATCGAGGTGTTTGGAAAGCTCCAGCAAACGTTAGTATGAATAGCGTTTCTGAGCCAACGTTTAAACTAAACAGCGCAGATCAAGAGGATTTCAACGTTTCACCAACTGGAAAATCAATCAATGTGATTCGTAGTTTCACTGGAAAAGGAAACATTGTTTGGGGAGCTAGAACACTTGCAGGAAACGATAACGAGTGGAGATATGTTCCCGTTCGTCGCCTATTTATTACGGCAGAAGAGTCAATTAAGAAGGCAACAGAATTTGTTGTTTTTGAGCCAAATGACAAAAACACGTGGGAACGCGTTCGAGCCATGATTAGCAATTACTTAACTGTTCTCTGGAGACAAGGTGCTTTAGCTGGAGCCAAACCTGAAGATGCATTTTTTGTGAATGTTGGGCTCGGTGAAACAATGTCAGCAGATGATATTTTGAACGGTAAATTAATCGTCGAAATCGGTATGGCTGCAGTAAGGCCGGCTGAGTTTATCATCTTGAACTTCTCACACAAATTACAAGAATCATAAGTTTTAAATTAATAATCACTATAAACAATATACGCTATGGCAGTACAATATCCAATGGTAGGTTTCCATTACCTTGTGAACGCTGGGTTTTCACAAGTTTCGTTCTCAGAAGTTTCAGGCCTAGATACCGAAACAGAAGTCATCGAATACCGACACAGTGCATCACCAGAATACAACAAAATTAAGATGCCTGGAATGCAGAAATTTGCGAATGTGACCTTGAAAAGAGGGATTATGAAGGCAGATAATGAGTTTTATACTTGGTTGAATACGACTTCTCTCAACACTGTTGAACGTCGTGATATCACAGTTAGTTTATTAGACGAAAATCATATTCCGGTAGTAAGCTGGGTAATGAAAAATGCTTTCCCTATTAAAGTTCAAGGACCAACATTAAAGTCCGATGGAAACGAAGTCGCAATTGAATCGATTGAGCTCGCCCACGAAGGACTATCTGTTGTAGCTAGTTAATTCGCCTAAATTCTAACCATTAAAACACGAAAAAATGGCTTTGACCACAAAAACACCTGGAGTTTATATTCAGGAAATACAAACACTACCTGCTTCAGTTGCACAAGTTGAAACAGCAATTCCTGCATTTCTAGGGTATACTACTGAAGGGTTTGGATTGCCACCAACGAGAATTTCATCTCTAGTCGAGTATGAAGAAACATTTGGAGGACCTTTTAAATCAGTCACGTTGGACGTTTCTGGAACTGTTACAGGGGAAGATACAGATTTCATTCTCTATGAATGTTTACAATTGTATTTTGCAAATGGAGGTGGTCCTTGTTACATTATTTCTGTTGAGGAAGCTGATACAGGAGCGCTAGACGAAGGTGATTATACGGACGGTCTTACTGCTCTTTCAAAAGAAGACGAACCGACATTAATCGTTATGCCAGAATTGATGAGGTTAGCTAATTCGAGTGACACTGATACGGCAAATTACTATACGAGATTTCAAGATGCATTGCGGCAATGTAATCAATTGAAAGATCGATTTTTAATTATGGATACCTACGAAGGTGAGGGGACAACTCTAGCAGATCCAATTGGAGAACTTCGTGGAGCAATTGGTACGCAATACTTGAAATATGCTGGTGCATATTATCCGCAATTAACGACAAGTTTGACGTATAGAAATAGTGCTATTGTTTTTGGAGCTGGAACATATTCAGGTGAAACTTTGGAAGAAGTGATTATTACATCGGAAGAGGATAGTGCCTCGGGAATAGCGGCRGCGACATTTTTACTRGGAATTCAAGAAAACCTTAGARAAGAACTTGMAGCAYTAGAAATCACCTTACCCRCAAGTGYTGCWATGGCAGGTGTTTACGCTGCTGTTGATAAAGATCGAGGAGTTTGGAAAGCACCTGCAAACGTTAGTTTAAACGGTGTTTCTGCACCTTCAGTTAAGATTTCACACGAAGACCAAGAAGACATGAATGTGACTTCATCCGGTAAATCTGTTAATGCAATACGCACTTTTTCTGGAAAAGGTGTTCTGGTTTGGGGGGCACGAACGTTAGCTGGAAATGATAATGAATGGAGATATATTCCTGTTCGAAGATTGTTTATCACGGTGGAAGAATCAATAATGAAAGCAACCGAGTTTGTTGTTTTTGAACCAAATGATCGAAATACGTGGGTCCGTGTTCGTGCGATGATACAAAATTATTTAACGGGGCTGTGGAGACAAGGTGCACTAGCTGGTGCTAAGCCAGAAGATGCGTTTTTTGTGAATGTTGGACTAGGTGAGACAATGACATCGCAAGACATTCTTGAAGGAAGATTAATTGTTGAAATTGGAATTGCTGCGGTGCGGCCAGCGGAATTCATCATTCTGAACTTCTCGCACAAATTACAAGAATCATAAAACTGAATTAAAATGGCAACAACATACAAAACTCCTGGAGTTTACATCAATGAGGTATCAACTATTCCTGCTTCTGTAGCGCAAGTTGCTACCGCGATCCCTGCATTCGTTGGATATACAGAATTTGCAATCGATAGGAATGGAGATGATCTCGATAACGTTCCTAAGCGTATTTCTTCGATGGTAGAATTTGAACAACTCTTTGGAGGCTCATCAAACCCTGTGGATGAGTTGGGCTCAGATTCGGCTCCTAAAATCACATTGGACGAAAACAATGATTATGTAGTATCCAGTATTGATATAACATTGAAATTTGTACTCTACCAGAGTATGAGTTTGTATTTCGCAAATGGTGGTGGCGCATGTTATGTTGTTTCAGTTGGAGATTATTCCGATTACGATTTAGCGGATAGTACCATGCAAGCTGCGTTAACCGCTGGTTTTGTTCCAATATCAAAAGAAGATGAACCTACTATTTTGTTAGCACCAGATGCTGCGTTTATGGAAAACACTACTGAATTAGGTACTCTTCAGAAGAGTATGTTGGTCCAGTGTAATCAGTTAAAAGATCGATTTTGTGTATTTGACCTAGTAGAGGATACGGCAAACAATGATCTAGGTGAAAGTGATTTTAGAACCGAAGTTGGAATGCAGTATTTAAAATATGGAGCTGCTTATGGTCCATGGCTAGAGACATCTCTTAGCTACAGTTTGCAATACAATGATCTTGTTATCGAAGATTCAGTAGGTCCACTTGTAAGCGTTTTTGATGCAGATGCACTTGGCAATATAGAAGATGCGTTAGCAGATTTGACGTTAATTAACACCTTAGCAGCATCTCCAAATGATTTGGCAACATTTGATGGTTTTGGAAATTCCAAAGCGAATTTAGCGAGTAAAGCGACAATCATTAAGACT
Source organism: Fluviicola sp. (assembly GCA_002733985.1). GTDB lineage: Bacteria > Bacteroidota > Bacteroidia > Flavobacteriales_D > Crocinitomicaceae > UBA4466. Next base: position 11,512 of record NVXP01000002.1, read on the forward strand.
ATCGGTCTTGCCATGCGCGATATGGTGGATGGAACCACTACGAAGAACAGTGATGTCTTGACCATGTTAATCGAAAATACAATTGTAACGAGCGACTTGGAAGGTATCATCGAGAAAGCTGCAGAGCATGACTTTGCCTACCCACTTCCCACTGGGACACCCATTGCCCTTGGTGTTTTTTCTACAAGTGACTTTGATGGGACTGATATTGTAGTACCACCGGCAACATTTGATTTCGATTATGATTTAGCACCGATTGCCGTTTCTCCAGATGATTCAGCATATAATGGGGAAATTACGATTTCGCCTGCGGTTGCAGCAGCAACCATTCAGTACAGAATACTGTTAGTTGAACTACTTGACATTGTTGATAGATTGTCTTCTGAAGCTACTCGAATTATTGGCTTGTTGGAAGAAGCATTTATTGCCGTAGATCCGATCTATGCTGGAATTCAAAAAGCAATTGGAGCTCAAGGAGTGATCATTCCACCAAGTGGAGTAGTTGCCGGGATTTACGTAGCTACTGATGCAAACCGAGGCGTTTGGAAGGCACCCGCAAATGTGAGTTTGAGTGGTGTTGTGAAACCAACAATTAAGGTTGATAATGCAACTCAAGAATCGTTAAATGTTGATACCACAGCAGGGAAGTCCGTGAATATTATTCGTTCGTTTACAGGAAAGGGTGTTCTCGTTTGGGGAGCTAGAACCTTAGCTGGAAATGATAATGAATGGAGATATGTTCCTGTTCGAAGATTGTTTAACACGATCGAGGAGTCAGTGAAAAAAGCAACAGAGTTTGTTGTTTTCGAGCCGAATGATGGAAACACATGGTTGAGAACACGAACAATGATCGAGAATTATTTAACGGGACTTTGGAGGCAAGGAGCAATCGCTGGAGCGAAACCGGCAGATGCATTTTTTGTGAATTGTGGTCTTGGAACAACAATGACAGCACAAGATATTCTTGAAGGAAAAATGATTGTAGAAATTGGAATCGCGGCTGTTCGACCGGCAGAATTTATTATTCTACGATTTTCACACAAGCTCCAAGAATCTTAATTAATACACATCGATGCCACTAGAATCAAGACCCAGTGTTGCCGCTACCCTTGCAAAACGTCATGCAAAGGAGTATCCCTTGCCAGCATTTTACTATGCAGTTTATATTGCCGATGATGGGAAGAAAATGGAAGCGCCTGAAAAGGAAAAAAAGTTTTTAGGGATTTCAAAGCCATTTCAAAGCCAAAAACAACCAGCTGGGCTTGTCGAAGCTTCTTTCACTGAAGTTTCTGGTTTGACGCAAGAAATTCAAACTATTGATTATCGCGATGGATTGGATAAAGTAACGGTTCCGAGGAAAATTCCAGGAATGAGTAAGTTCTCGAATGTAACACTAAAACGTGGTGTTTTTCACCAAAGAAAAGAACTTCAGGACTGGTTCAACTCAAAAAAGTACAATACTGTTGATCGAAGAACTGTTATCGTTGAATTGAAAGACCCCTCTGGTCAAACGCTAATAAGTTGGACATTGAGTAATGCTTACCCTATTAAGATTGAAGGGCCTTCACTTAAATCGGACGGAAATGAAATAGCAATTGAATCGATGGAGTTAGTTCATGAGGGCTTGACAGTTAAACACGAAAATGCAGGAGAGTAATATGGCTGAAACAGAAACAAATAGAGATGATCTTAAATATAATATCCCATTAGGATTTTATTTCAGCGTAACATTTAGTGCCGTGCCTAACGGTGAGGGTATTGGAATTAAAGAAGATGATTTTGAAGTTCGTTTTCAAGAAGTTTCAGGATTAACCGCTGAACTAGGTATCGAGACTTATGACGAGGGAGGTGAAAATCGTTTTTCTCATCGTTTACCAACAAGAGCGAAGTACAATAATTTGGTTTTGAAAAGAGGAATGCTCCTTGATTCGAAGTTAAGAAGCTGGTTTGAAGACGCAGTAATAAATTTCAAGTTTAAGCCAATTAATGTAACAGTTAATCTGCTGAATGATCAGGAAAATGAACCTATTTCTTCTTGGCATTTCCACGGAGTTTGGCCTGTTAAATGGAGTGTTTCAGATTTAAAAGCGATGGAAAACTCAATAGTAATTGAATCTGCAGAGCTGGCTTATAAATATTTCGAGAAGAAATCTTAATTGAACATTATGGCAGTAGAGATAAGAGAATTAGTAATTAAGACGGTCGTCGATAATTCTAAAGGGCGAGAAAAAAGACAGAACAAGCGAGCTGAAAGAAATGGAGCAAGTGATATCGTGAGTGAATGTGTAGCACAAGTAATGGATTTACTAAATCAACGTAAGGAGCGATAATGGCAGATACAGGAGAAATAACGAAGCTGAAGATTGAGGCCTATTTGGACAATGAATACAGTGAAAAAGCGACGCCTTTTGAGTTTGTAGCGATGTTCAATCCAACAACCTTTAATCGTGTTTTAGCAATTGAATATGAGGATGGTGAAGCTGCGGGAAATTCTGCAGTAGAAAAAAAATTCAAGGCAATTAAACCATCAGATTTTAGTGTTGAATTGTTGATCGATGGCACAGGAGTGAGCGGGCCGAAGATTGATGTTTCGGATAAGATCGATTCTTTCCTCCAAGTATGTGCGGCTTACAACGGTGAAATTCATCGACCGCATTATCTCAAGGTCAATTGGGCAAAATTGGTATTGAAAGCAGTTCTTACTGGTGTAGATGTAGCGTATACACTTTTTGATAACAATGGAGCACCTCTTCGAGCAAAGATCAATGCAACTTTTTCTGAAACAGTTGCTGATGATTATCGCGTCAAAGAGGAAAAGAACGAATCACCCGATCTTACCCATGTCAGAACAGTAACTGAGGGTGACACGCTTCCCTTAATGACAAAACGAATTTATGGCGACAGTAAGTTTTACATGCAAGTCGCTGAAGCAAATGGATTAAAGAACTTTCGCAATTTACGACCAGGCGATCAAATTTACTTCCCACCGATTATTAAATAACCATGGCAGACGAAGAAGTAATAGCACCGAATAGCCCAACTGGAGTTAAGACATTCAAAATCTTTCTTGATGGAGAAGAAATGAATGCCAAATACCGAGTGGAACTAATTGTTGTTCAAAAAGAACTTAACCGCATGCCATTTGCGAGAGTTTCCATTATTGATGGCTCTGTTTCTGATAGAAAATTTGAAATCAGCGATTCTGGGGAATTTGATCCAGGTAAGGCCATCGAAATTCAAGCTGGATATGGAGGCGAAGATGAAACTATTTTTAAAGGAGTAATCGTTCGTCAGGGAGTTCGAATGGCGAAAGGAGGAAAAAGTTCACTCCTCAAAATTGAGGCGAAGGATGAATATGCAGGTTTGTGTATTGGGCGAAAGAGCGCTTATTTCTATAAGTCACTAGATTCTGATATAATTGGTGACGTTCTAGGTACTCATAAAAAAAATTATGAAGCCAATGTTACACGCAAGTATGAACTGAAGAACGAAATAGAAGCAACCAAAGTCGAGCACGATGAAATGGTCCAGTACTATTGTTCAGATTGGGACTTTATTCTAACACGGGCTGAAAAGAATGGAATGCTTGTCAATGTGAGTGATGGAATGTTTAAAGTGGCAACACCCAATTTAGACGCTGAACCAACATTGAAGCTGACAATGGGTGCAACAATGTTCGAATTTGAATCAGAGCTTGATTCAATGTCGCAATATAATACAGTTGAATCGTCATCATGGAACTTAAGTGATCAAGACGTAGTGAAAATCGATTCAGATGAACCAAAGTTGGGAAGCCAAGGGAAATTAACTGGATCTGATTTATCTAAAGTCTTAGGAATCGATAGCCTTGCTATTAATCATTCTGGAAGCGTGATTGATAAGGAATTGCAAGCATGGGCTGATGCTAAATTGCTTCGTGCGCGATTAGCGCGACTACGAGGTAGAGTGAAGTGTCAAGGTATTTCTCTTGTTCATCCAGGAGATGTAGTTGAATTGATTGGTGTGGGAGATCACTACAGCGGTAAGGTGTTCGTTTCAGCTACACGTCATGTGATCTCTAAACAAAATTGGGAAGTAGATATACAGTTTGGCTTGGAAGAAGATTGGTTCTCAAATCGTGAGGATATTGTCGATTCAAAAGCATCTGGACTTGTTCCTGCTGTAAATGGACTCCAAATAGGTGTAGTAACTCAGATTGAGGAAGATCCTGATAGTGAATTTAGAATGCTAGTGCGTACCCCATTGATTAGTGATAAAGATGATGGGATCTGGGCAAGGGTTGCTCAACTTGATGCTGGGAATAAACGAGGGACTTATTTCAGACCTGAGATTGGGGATGAGGTTGTTTTAGGATATTTGAATTCAGATCCACGAGACCCAGTTGTACTAGGATCGTTGAATAGTAGCAAAAACCCAGCTCCTTTTACCCCTTCTGATGATAACGATGAGAAAGGAATCGTTACCAGAAGTGAAATGAAATTATCATTTGATGACAAGGACAAAATCTTGTATATCCAAACCGCCGATGACAAGAATAGAATTCGGCTGGATGAAAAAGAAAAGGGAATTTATATTGAGGACCAGCACGGAAATAAAATAGAGATGACCTCAAAGGGAATCTTAATTGAAAGCGCAAGTAATATCAGTTTTGTAGCTAAAGGTGATATTTCTATGGAAGGGACGAACATTTCTGGCGAAGCAAAAGCAGAAGTGAAATTTGAAGGAAAAGCGGGTGCCGAAATCTCAACGAGTGGTATTGCAGTATTGAAAGGAAGTTTAGTACAAATTAATTAGATAAAAATGGCAGCAGCAGCAAGAGTTGGAGATACAACGGATCATGGTGGAACTGTCATAGGTCCTGGGGCAACAACTGTGCTAATTGGGGGAATGCCAGGAGCGGTTGCTCTTGATATGCATGTATGTTCTTTACCTCCGAATGGTCATCAACCCACTGCGAGTCCTTTTTCTGTAGGAAGCACAACAGTTTTAATTTCAGGGAAACCTGCGATTCGTGTGGGGGATAAATGTGGGTGTGGTGCAGGTGTAGTTGTTGGTGAACCAACAGTAATAATTGGATAGAGATGAAAGAAAAGGATAAACGATTTTTAGGAACAGGATGGCATTTCCCGCCTACTTTCGATAAGTATACCAATACTGTTCAAATGGTGAGCGATGAACAAGATATTATTGAAAGCTTAGGGATTTTACTTTCAACTTCACCAGGTGAGCGTATTATGCTCCCTAGCTATGGGGCGGATATGAATCGTTTGCTTTTTGAGCCATTAAATACGCAGTTAACGACGTATATGGAAGCGCTAGTTAAAGATGCAATTATCCTGCACGAATCTAGAGTGAAATTGGATAAAGTGAGTTTAACACCTAAGCCAACTGAAGGGAGAGTTGATATAGCTGTTGAGTATAGAGTCGTTACCACAAATACACGGTACAATAACGTATTTCCATATTACCTGAACGAAGCAAACAACCTATAATATGAGCAAGAGAGATTGTAATGATTGTAGTAATGTGTTGCGCAGAGACGGGACGAGTCAAAAAGAACGCTTGTTTGAAGAGCAACAAACAGATTATGTTCTAGTTGATGAACGATCGTACATCGATTTGATCCAATTTGCTTTAAGATACTCGGAAAAAGTACAATTTTGGGATGTGCTAAATAAGAGGTCTGGGGACTGGGTTGTCTTTATGAATAATAGTCAGGCTGCTGTTTATACCAAGATAGCAAATGCGGGCTTAGACCAATTTCTCACTGATTTTGACTTAGCATACGACACAGAATTTACCTCGCCCTCGATTACACGAGAAAAGACGATCCAGATGATGGAAAGTACCTTCTCAATGGCAACTTTACTGGAAGAATGGTTGAGTGAATTAGATTCAGATCTCGATCTATTCGAGGATACTCAGAACATCATTCAACGACAAGCCAAATTATTAATTAAGACCTTAATGGCTTATGATAATGGAGCAGATTTACAATTAAACGCTGGTGCGAATAGCGGGTTTTTATCAGCTATTGACTACACATCACTCTCCGATTTTTGGGACATTGATCCTGCTGAAGCTGAAGTCAATGAATCAATTTTTACGCCTGTACCTCTGCCAGGATCAGTTGAAGGTAGGGGATTAGTCGCTAAACGTCATTTCCGCGTTTTATTTAAAGGCATGCTCGATATTGCTGAGCGACTGAAAGTTCTTGCCGAAGAAAAGTTCAATGAAGTATTAGAGGAATACTCGAAGCATGAACCTCATTTTGCGTTGTTTCTTACATTTATTCAATTGTTTGAACACGCACAAGATCACATTAATCAATTTACTGAAAAGCACTTAAATTTTTATTACCGAGACGTCCTACAGCTTTCTGAGAAGAACTCTGAACCTGATAGTGCCCATCTTATTATTGAGCCAGCAAAAAATGTGAATCAAAAGAAAATTGATGCTGGGACAACATTGAAAGCTGGACAAGACGAAAATGGTGTAGAAATAAACTTTGTCACCGACAAGGAAACAATAATCAATAAAGCGTCAGTTGCAGAGTTAAAATCAATCTATTTAGATCGAGGTAATGATACGAAGTACATTCAAACTATTTACCATGCAGATAAAGCTAATTCGAAGGATGGTAAGGGTAAAGGATTTTCAGATGAGAATGCTGCTTGGGAACCATTTGGAAAAACCCAAACAAAGAATGGAGCATTAATCGATGATCAAACAATGGAGGCTGGTCGAATTGGCTTCAGTATTGCTTCACCTGAATTGCTTCTTGGAGAAGGAAAAAGAAAGCTAACAATAACAATTGTTACAGCTTACAGCGAATTCAGTGACACTTTTGGTGATGGGGTCTTGACAAATAATGGTACAATTACTTCAAGTGGTACTAACAAAGGAGAATTGGGTGAATTCTTAGATGTCAATCAAATTAGTCCAACGAACACGTTTCCAATTGAAGATTATTATGCTGAATATGGCTTATTATTAGAAGATTGGTTCTCAATTCGACTTTCAGGTGAAAATGGTTGGATCGTTCCGGATAATCTTGATAATGTTGGCAGACCGGTTGTGACGCTTGCCGTATCAGGAAGTGGAGATATTCAGATAGAAGTTGAATTGTCACGCGAACAAGACCCCGTTGTGAGTCATGATGTTGATTTGCATCAAGGGAATTATAAAACGGAATGGCCAGTTCTTGAAGTTCTATTTGATCAGGGAGCTACGACCTATGAAGAAAACCCTAAACTAGGATATGAGTTTTTGAAGAACTTGCGTATCAATGGAATTAAAATTGATTGCGATGTATCAGGAGTTGCAAATTTGAAAATTGGAAATGATACTGGCGGGATTGATCCAAAGAAACCATTCATGCCTTTTACGTCAAATCCACAAGTGGGATCGAATTTTTACATCGGATCTCGCGAGGTTTTTTCAAAGCGTTTGACTTACATGGCTCTTGACCTTGACTGGAAAGGTGTCCCCGAAGCTGAATTGTCTAAGTATTACGAGTTTTTCAGAAAAGGAAATGGAGGTACTGATAACAGCTTTACCAATACATCACGAATAGTTACGAACTCTAGGGCTGATTATAATACGAATTCTCATTTTACTGCTCAAATTCAATTCCTCGAAGATTATGGATGGAAAGACTTATCAGTTGACAAAGATCCTCAATTGATGCATGAGTCGTCAGAATTGGCTTTAAAACAGTCAATAGACGTGAGAACGGTTAAACTACTTTTCTTCCTGATGGCTATATGGCAAACTGCCAAGGTGTTAGCTGAAGGTATTAGAAATGTCTCATTACAAACAATTCAACCGAGGAAAGCAGAAACGTTTAATTATGTCAACCTTTTTCGATCGGATTCATCAAGCTTTGTTGATGAAGGTGATGCCCGATTACCGCAGCGAATAGAAATTGAAAGTCAAGAGAATGGTAATTTATACTCTCATGGATTTAAAACAAATTTTGACTTATTAACAGTAGATCCAGAGTCGGATAATCGCTATCAACGTGATCCTTACATTGGAGAAATCGCTGATTACAGTGAAGGGGTTAAACGAGGTTACATCAAACTAGAACTCAATAATGACTTTTTTCATGCGGCTTACCCTAAAATATTAACAGAGCGTGCAATTAAACAAGAGGATGGAGTGCCGAGTGCGCCATACACGCCTGAGCTTCACAAAGTATCCTTAGATTATAAGTCTACATATGAGGTGAGTTTTGATGATATTCTAATTTCGTGGGATACGCGTGTTGAACAATTTTACCATGTTACTCCTTTCGGAGAAGTAGAGGTTATGCCCACTGAGCAGGAGAAAAGCTTGATTAGCGGGAGCAATGAAATCTATTATTCTGACCGGCTGTTACCTCAATTGTTTAAAAAGGCAAATGACATTTCTGATTCGGGACGTCTTGAATCAAAGGTCGATCCGGATACGGGACGTGTGGTTGAAATAAACCTTGAAGAAACAAGTGAAGGCTCAATTTTCATTGGTTTACAGGATTTTGTTCCGCCGCAAACGCTTTCATTATTGTTCCAATTTAAAGAAGGAACAGAAGATAATGATTTGGAAGTTCCTTCAGTAGAATGGAGCTACATGTCAAAGGATCAATGGGTGAGGTTTGAGAATTCCGATGTTATTTCTGATGAAACAAATGGATTGATTAATTCAGGAATAATTGAGTTTTCAGTACCCGAAGAAGCAACAAATGACAATATTATCCTGACGAATGGTTTGCACTGGATTCGAGCGCAAGTTGGAGGGAATACAGAAGCATTCAGTGATCTAATTGCTGTCCACGCTCAAGCAATAAAAGTAACGTATGCGGAAAATGGGAATGATCCATACCGACTCAATACACCAATTGAACCATCGTCAATTAGTAAGTTAGTCAACAAGGACTTTGAGATCAAGAAAATTAACCAACCTTATTCTTCGTTCGGTGGTAGAATTGAAGAACAAAGTACAGAGTATTATACAAGAGTTGCAGAAAGACTTCGCCACAAACAACGAGGGATTACGATTCGTGATTATGAACATTTGGTTTTAGAAGAGTTTCCTGAAATTTTTAAGACGAAATGTATTAATCACACTAGTCGATACTCGGAATACGCTCCTGGAAGCGTAAGCGTTATAGTGATACCTTACTTTAAAAATCAAAATGAAAAGAATCCTTTTGAACTGAAAGTAAGTAAAGCAAAGCTGAACAAAATCAGAAAATTCCTTGTTCGTTTAAATTCGCCGTTTGTTAATCTCGATGTGCGAAACCCGAAATATGAAACAATTCAGGTAGTCTTTGGAGTTGAATTCCATATTGGGTATGATCGAACTTTTTATGAGAAACAATTGCATGAGGAGATCAAGGAGTTTATCTCACCATGGGCATTTGGGAAAGAAGAAGACATTATTTTCGGAGGGAGAATTAATCGATCAACAATTCTCAATTTTATTGAAGAAAGGGCCTACGTTGATTTTGTGACACATTTCACAATGTTCCATAAGGAAGATGAAAATCGCGCACAAACTCAAGTATTTATTGCTGAAGGAACAACTGCATCTTCTGTTTTAGTCACAGCTTTGGATCATATTATCCTTCCAGCTAATTGTGATTCGACAGCAGTTTACGGTTCATCGAACTATGCATTTGATCACGACTCATACAATGACTCATATAATTAACCACTAAATAACACCCACTATGGCACTCACATTAAGCGCTCTTCAATCACTTATTAACGGAAGAATAGTTGAGAATTCTACCCAAGAAATATCAGCAACTGATCTGCACGAATTACTTCAGGAAATTTTAGAATATGCGAATGAACACGACATTAATGATGCGCGAATTTCATCGAATATTTCCCGCGTATCAGATGTTAATAATGCGATCAGTGTAGAATCAACAGCAATTAAAAATGAGATCAAGGGTACGGTGCCAACGGGTGGGAATACGTTAAAGAAATTATACGATTTGATTGCTACTCTTTCAGGCGGGACACCACCAGATCCGATGCCGGCTGGATTGATTTGTATGTGGAGTGGTGTTGTTCCTCCAACAGGTTGGGCGTTGTGTAATGCAACAGGGCATGCCGCTGATCCTACGGTTCCAGACCTAAGTGGTAAATTTATTATTGGGGCAAAACCTGGAACGGGGTATGCCAATAATGGGAACTATAGTCATAAAAAGAATACAGGTGTAACAACGGGGTTGTCTATGCCTGGTTCTGGTGGTACTACTACCCATACACTTTCGAAATCAAACCTCCCAAGACATAAACATGGTGTGAATACATCGGATGGAGCAAATATTACGATTGCATCTAGTGGATCACACACGCACACAGTAAATTCACCTGTTCGTGAGTCTGTCAAGGTTGTAAATGTTTGGGCAGTGGATCAGACTTGGGTGAATAATGACGGGGGTGCCGTAACTTCAAGTTCGAAGAGTCATACACATCCTGCTTCATCTTTTAATGGTGATGTTGGAGATGGACGAAGCAATGGAATTCCATCTTCAACGGTATCTGTAAATCATATTCCGCCATACTACATTCTAGCTTATATCATCAAGATGTAGTTTAGAACTTCTCACAATGCTCTTTTAATCACCCACCAAAGGAATCGAAATGCAAGAATTCATCACCATAAAGAAAGATCCGAACTTCGAAAATAGCCAAGATTTCGCGCTACTCAAGAAATTAGGTCTAAAGCATATTGAAGCATTGGCAAGTGACCTATGGACAGATTATAACGAACACGATCCTGGCGTTACGCTATTGGAAGTACTTGCCTATGCAATTACTGATCTTGGGTATCGAACTGGATATGATGTCTCAGATGTAATTACTGCTGAGGATAAAGCCCTTAACAATCACAAGGATACTTTCCACAAAGCCTTGGAGATTTTACCCTGTAATCAAGTTACAGAACTGGATCTACGTGAAGTGTTAATTGACATTGAAGGTGTTCGAAATGCGTGGGTTAAAATTGCAACGGAATTTGAAAATACGTACCATATTGATTATGATGCAAGTCAATTGTCAATTGAAAATCCAGTTTCTACTACAGAGGAAGAGGTGACTTCCTTGAATGGACTGTATAATATTGTGATAGAATTTGACCGCTTGGTGATTCCGATTGATGATCCTGAGCCTATAAGAACAGAAAAAGAAAGAAAAGTTCTTGACTTGGCGAAAGAGGGCTTAATGAAATACCGTAATTTTTGTGAGGATTATTTTACTGGTGTTAACAACAACTATAAACTTTCTGAAACTCCAGTAACAAGAGTTGTAACGAAACCTCTAGGCTTCGAGAGAATAGTTATTTGGTCCGACATCGAGGTTACTGCAGATTCAAATAAGGAAAAAGTACATGCGCAGGTTTATTTTGAAGTTGAGCAATTTTTAATTCCTTATGTGACATTCTATTCGCTTCAAGAGCGATTGGCAAAATCGAAAACAATTGATGAAATCTTTGAAGGACCCTTACTTAAAAATGGCTTTATTGATGAGGATGAATTAGATGAGATCGAACTAAGAACGGTAATTCATACGTCTGATTTATACCAAGTCATCATGGATATACCTGGCGTTGTGGCTGTGAAATCACTTAAAATCGCTAATTATTTATCTGCAGATGGTGTCGAACCTGATATCGACTCTTCAATTGAGGTTAGCGGTAATTTTGACCTTAAAAAATTGAAGGATTCACGTGGAGAGGATTGGTGTTTGAAATTGAATTCTGATTCTGAAACATGTAAATTCTATGAACTGGCACTGGATACAGTTACAACGGCTGCTAAGGATCCAATCAATAAAACAGTGAAGTTTTATACAGGTGAGAATAGCGTACCCGTTTCCATCAATACATCAAAATCGCTCGATGAATTAAACCTTTTAAGACAAAATGATCGTAAGCGAAGAGAAAGATTAGGAAGAACGTCTTTTGAACTTGAGTTCCCAGATGGTGAAAATCTAGATATTGCCAGCTATTTCCCTGTTCAGAATGAAATTCCGGAAGTTTATGGAACTGGACTTTCAGGCTTAAGTGAAAACGTAACTGATGAGCGCAAAGGACAGGCGAAACAATTGAAAGCATACTTACTTTTCTTCGAGCAAATTTTGTCCAATTATTTGGCGCAATTGAATAACGTAAGACACCTCTTCTCTTGGGATGACACAATTGATAAAACATACTATTCACAAGTATTAGATAATATCAAAGATGAAGGAGAGCTTTATCTTGAAGCGTATGATGGAAGCGCACTTTCACCAGGAGGGGTTCTTGATAAAGCTAGACTGGGAGAATTAATTCAGCAGGATGCAGAGGATGCTAATACATTTTTTGATCGTCGCTCACGCTTTTTGAATCATGTAATTGCACGCTTCAATGAGAAATTTGTAGAATACTCCTTGATCATGCACTCCCTCGAAATGAAGGACAGAACAATTCCTGATAAAGCAAAGTTCTTGAAGGAATACGATCAAATTAGTATGAATCGTGGTAAAGGGTTTGATTTTAGTTTGATGCGAAACGCTGTGGACACAACTCCACTGACTCCAGAGGAAGTCCCGGATGTATGGGATACATTGAACGTTACGGGATATCAGCACAGAATTTCACGCTTTTTAGGATTGTCTGATCAAAGCCGAAGATTTTTATACTCTGGACATGAGATGAGAATTGAAGCGATAGATAATGGAGGAACAATCGAATACCGATATGTATTAACAATCAACGAAGAAACAGGATTAGAAATTTTTGGTGAGCAGTTCTTAGATGATATAGAAGCAATTGATCAGTTCGATGCCTTAATTGAGAACGAAGGAAAGGACAATGTTACAAATGCTAATGCTGCAGGTGTTGATTTTCCATTCAATATTATAAATGCCGACGACTCTAGCGAACTTGGAACGTGTAGAGGTTTTGTTTCCGCCGTAGAAAGAGATGACGCAAAAGTAGAAATTACAGAGTACTTTAATAACGTTTCAGCGTTCGTTACACAACTTGTAGAAGATCCAATTTTGAATACTTGGACTTATACAATAGAGGTTTCGAGTGCGACGCCACCATATTTCATTAATGGATTACCCCAACCAACATCTGGAGCAGCCCAAAGTGCATTGGATCATTTCATGGATGAATTGAAAGCGGACACACTTGGCTTCTCGCTTCCTAGCCTTGGGATTATTGAAAATAATGAGTTTTATTTCCAAATAACTGATTCTACTGGGACACTTATCGCTGAAAGTGATTCCGATGTTTTTGTAGGTTCTCGTTCAGAATCGCAATTGGGAATGGAATTCGCAGAAACGTTTTTTAATGACGCAATCGGATACGCTAATAGCGAAGGTGGATTACACGTAGTTGAACACATTCTTTTACGCCCAAAAACAGCCAATTATAACTTATTCAAGATTGACGTTAGACAATATGACTCAATCAAGACAGTCGAAAACCCTCCTGTTGCCTATCCTGTAGATTACGATGGAGTGTATGAATTACCATTCTACCTTGAACAATATTACCTTTCAAGTGAGGTAGAGCTTACGGATTTTTCGCAGAATGCAAGTGGAGAAGAGGTGAATGTAATTGAACCATATTTCTATACAATTTCTCAAAATCAAGTTCTTATAGTAGCTCCTGATGTCGATGCACAAACAGTTGCTGGAACGGCCGTAACATGGGAAGAATTTTTAACAGATTTACGAGGAGGGAATACTTCGGTTTACCAATTGACATTATTGGATGGGGCAAAACCTGTTGATGAATCGCTTTGGGAACAAGTGCTAGATGGAGGTTTTGGATGTGAATATGGAAATTACTTGTTTGGCTCAATTGAAGTTTCAGGAATTACCTTCAACTACTATTTTATTATGGATGGTGATACCATTCTTGGTGGTCTCATTTCCGCAGCTTCAGTCTTAACTATTGAGGATGTAAAAGAAAGAGCCCTTCGCGCAATGGCATATTTCTGTGAGAATACAACATGTAAAGGTATTTCAAATCCTTATGAATTTAAGGCAACAGTGGTACTTCCTGCTTGGACTGTGCGAGCAAGAGATTATAATTACCGTGCATATTCGGAGGAAACAATCAGATTAGAAGCTCCAGCGCATATTGCATTAGACATCAAATGGGTCAATAGATCTCAAATGAGAGAATTTGAAATCTGTTACAGAGAATGGTTGGTGCATCAAGGCGAGTTTTTACATCTTGATCGACAAATCCAACAGGATCCTATGTTGAATGAGGTCTCAGAAATGGCATATGCCACAGAAGAAGGCGAAAAATTACTCTGGTTACTCACACCTACAGATGTTTCTAATTCATTCTTAAGAATGACGGAAAGCGCAAACTGTTTAATTGAAAAAATTGATGGACTCGTAGATGCATTCAAATCAGCGTATAAAACCTCTGTTCGAAACGATCAATTCTTCACAAATAATGCAAGTTCCGATGGAACAGTACTAGGATGGGTTTCAGGATCAGCGGATGGAAGTATTGTAAATAAAGCCGAGCTAGTTGGAGGGATTTTACCTCCGTTTTTAGGATTCTTCACTGGAGAAGAAATTGAAACAACTTCTGGATTAACCACAGAAGGTACTTTTAATGCCGGAGATTTCCTTGTTGTAGATTACGGACAAGTAACAGCTGGTGAATGGTCATTCTCTGTGAAAACATACCGCGATTCAGGAGAAGTTTCGTGTACGGATGTTTTGATTAAGATTATCCCTGATATTGAAGCGACTTATGTATCTATTGTAGAATGCTACAGTCATTTAGAAATAGGCGATATAATCACGAAAGCGGAAGATGCAAATGGTGAAATATTTTCAGCGGAATTAGGTTTAACTTCTGATCCATTGCCTGTATTCTTGTTGTTATTGACGAGTTATGCTCAAATTGATACATGGATTGCAAATGTGTTTTCAGATATAGGCCTGATCTTAGATCCATTGTTATATACACCAGGAGATATTGTAGTGATCGCTCCCGCGACTCATCCAATTAATGATCCTTTAGCAATTCCTTCGGAAGGAAACTTAACGCTCCAAATTGTAGTGAAAATCACAGATATTACAGGAGGTATAACGGTCTTTACGAACATAGCAAACGAGTTCAATACTGGTTCAGCCCCTGGGTTTGTTCCCTTGAGAATTCTTGGGAATGGTGCTCTTCACTATTCACCAGTTGAATGTCCAGGCTTGAATGTTGGGGTTTATAATACGGACAATGAGTACTATACGGATACCACAGAGGTAATCATGGAATTCTGGGATGGACAGGAAATCAATGGAGTTACTTTGGTAAGTGCATCAATACTTTTACCCGACCTAAGCGGATTGACAACGATTATTACTGACGATGGAAGAGCACAAATAATCGTGGGTAATTATGAAGAGTTTGAGACTTATGTAGCATCGCTTCCTGTTGGTGATAAAGGACTAGTTTCCATTCCTGTTGACTTACTGTCAGTTGTAGATTCCTGTGGGTTTATGAGCAACTGGACGGGTGTTTTATGTATTCGTCCTGACACGGATGCAGTCGTTGTTTCAGACGTAACATCTTGCTCTGGAAAATACACTACTGATTCAATAATTGCTAGAATCACAGATGTAGACAATGGCATAATAAATTATGAAATTGATCCTTTAATCACAGCTGAACTCGCGACGTTTGGAGTAGGCCATCAGCTTCAAAGTGGATCATCGAGTAACGAAATCGTCTTCAATATTATGAATGCGTCGCTATTTTTAAATGCAGTAGAGGAAGGAAGTGTTTTTGATGGAACTGAAATTATCGATGGACAAGAAATAAACACATATTCACTGAGTGTTGACACAATTGATTTCTATGGAGGAACATCAACGCTGGATGTTCATATTTACGCACCAGTAAACGCTCCACTGGTTTGTACTAAACTGTATCCAGATGGAACATCTTACTTAGCGTTCTTGTACAACACCTTGAATTGGAATAGCAGAAAAGGATTCATACAAAATATTCCTCGTGGTGGAAAAACAGTTATGACCTTCTCAGACGCAAATGGAATAGCATCTATTTCGTGTAGTTGTAAGAAATGTAATGGATCGAGTTTTACAAGTTCTCCAGTTTACTGGAATAATGGTGTGCTTGATGAAGCTGTAGAAGATGCAAATCCATTCGGAACGGAAATCACATTAGATGATGGAGTTACTCCGATAAAAAATGGTGGTACCGAATACATTATGCCTAGTTCTGGTGGAAAGAGAAGCATGAAGAAGAAATCGAAAACTTCTGAACCAGCATGGAAATTGGATAAAAACAGTAATCATACGAAGGAAAAGTTTGTCAGTAAATTTAAAGGGGCGTATGAATATCCTCGTTCGCCTTATTACCTTGAACATAAAGGTTGTCGCTGCTTAACTAGAATTGGCTTAGCATTAGATAAAGTTGGTAATAGAATTTATGTAGCCGATGCAAAATTATTTGCTGCCTTGGCAGTAGGGACACTGTATTTTACCGTTACGGTTATTGATGAATGTGGTATCAAAACATGTAAAGAGGTGACATTGATCTTCGGAGATGATAAGGATGCTTACTACATCGATGTGAAAAACAATAACTATTTGAGTTCCCTTCACAATGGAGATGTAATCGGTTATCCAGAAGATCCCGATGGAAGTATTAATGAAGCAAGGTTAGTACTGCATAATCCTTCAACAAGAGCAACATCAACCTTAGGATCACCATCCTCTGTCTTACCTCCGGGTACAAGATTTAATACAATCACAGGAGAAATTCAAGTATTTACAATTTCGGATACAACAGGTGGTGCGATTTATACGCATGGCGGAATTAAGAATCCAATTCCAGGTAATACAATTGAATCCCCAGTTAAACCAAGTTCTGGAGGAGTATTCACAGACGTAAAAAGTAACTCACCTGGATTCTCGTTATTTAAGAAAGTTGTGATACCTCAGAAAACCGAAGGCGTACAAAAAATGACCGCTGATTGGAATACAAGTCCTATCGACTATATAAATGACGGTGGCTTCGGTGGCGGAGGCGGTGGTGGAGGAAGTCCTTTAGGGCCAATAGGTAATGCACCAATTAGTACAGGCCCAATGGTTGATCAATCTCCAATTGGAGTAGGACCTATTCTCGCTGATCTACCTGTCTCATCACCAACTTGGATTGTTCATACAGGTAAATTAATAAGTGGAACATGGAATATAACCGTAGTCACTAGAGATGTATTCAATGGGCTGTCAATTGTTCAATACACGATTGTCATTAAAAAGGACAAAATAATCACTGGAGTATCTAAAAACACTGGTTTTGGAGGATTGAAAGGAGTGAAAAGTGAAATCAAGAGTAAATATGGTAACATTTTACTTTCACCTACCAGTTCGACGAACCTTGCAGAGTCTAAACTAGATGTCAAAGCTGTTGCAGAGAGTACTAAGTTTAATACGCAGTCGACTTCTTCATTTAATATTTCAAAAGGATAAACCTCATGGCAACGAAATACAACACATCATCAAGTTTTACAGATTTGTCCAAGCTAATGAGCCAACAAGAGCCTTTGCAAATATTGAACACGGCAAGAAATCAAACGGACAATCAAAGTGTTTTGAATTTCGTCAATGAATTTTTAGATGTCATTGATAGTAATTTGAGTACCCCGCGTAATTATAAAGAGCATGTTTATGGTCAAAAAGATTCTTTTGTCAGACCAAAATTACTTTCTCGCCTCGAGCTCGTGGCGAGTAGAATTCTTGAAAAAAAGGCCATGTCTTGTTCAACGCTCAGTTTGGATGAACAGAATTTCTTTCAAGAAGAACTTAACTTTTTCGTTGATCTGTATTTTATTCTGGTAACAACGTTAATTGATCTCGCAGCAATAAAAAAAGAAGATCTTCTGCCTGCTTCAGAATACGATACCTTATTTGATGTTGTAAAAGAACACCTCGATTCAATGTCTGATTTCGATGAATTGTCTACATTATTTGATGAGTTGATTGAACGAAAAGATGATTACCCTGATTCGCCACTTCTCCAAGGTCGGATAGAAGAGTTAATCGTTCAGTCCTCACTTAGCGAAGGAGGATTTGTTTTTGCACCTTCTAAATCGGTCTCGAACTATAATACGGGAGATATTTTAATTTCTGTCCATGAAGATGCTGGAATTGATACGATCGAGATTGGTAATTTACCGAACGGATTGGAGTTAGACGAGTTGAGTGGTAACATCTTTGTGCAATCCCCAACAGATCTCAAAGCCGGTAAGTATAACGTACTTGTTCGCTCAGCAGATGAACTTGGTGGACTATCATTACATCACTTAGAATTGCAAATTGGAGGAATTGAAATTCCGAAATATGTTGTTGCTCCATTTCGCGTGATACAGGATTATATAAATGGGGATGTTCTTGCAAAGCCTACTTTTACAGAGAACGTTATTCCAATTGTTGCCGCTGAGTGGGAACAAAATGATTTCGATGTGCCTACTGGAGTTACCTTACATTTGGAATCAGGCTTCATTTTAGTAGAAGACGAAGACATGCTGGAAGTTGGAGTACATCCCGTTGCAGTGATTTTAACGAATGAATTAGGAGCTCAGAGCAGACATGAATTTATCCTTTCTTTTAAACAGGATAGAAAAGCAGTCTACACGTTTGATTCCCCAAAAGCAATCGGTCAATATAAATCAGGAGATGTTGTAGCATCTGTTTCTGATCTCGATGGGGCGATTATTGGAGTGCGAAATAATAAACTGCCCAAAGGATTAATACTTGATTTGACTGGAACAATAGCTGTTGACGATCCAATGGATTTATCACCAGGTACATTTCAGTTTAATATACTTGCGAAAAATGAGTTGAATTTTATTTCAGTAAAAACACTTTTCATAACAATAAACCCAGCCCAGAATCCATTCTATTACGATACATCAGGTACTAAACCAATTGATGATACAATGGTGGATGATCATGTTGCCAAATTTAAAAGTCATGATGGAACTGCGGTTTCAAAGGTTCGTTTATTGAAAGGTGATTTACCTGAAGGGACAACGTTATTATCAAACGGAAATATTGTAGCTGTCGACCCGACAAAAATGAAGGTTGGTAATTATGATATTCGAGTTATGGCTTTTGTTGACGGAATCGATCCTGGCTCTTTACCAAATGAAGAAAGTACGCTCGCAGAGAAGGAACAAGAGTTAATGGACACGAAAACGTTGTTGGAGAATGATACATTAAACCGGATGAATGCACTTTCGACATTCACGGAGTTTACTGCAAATTCAGAAAGTGCGATTAAGGTAAGAGAAGATGAAATTGCATCGATTGAATCGCAAATGCAAACGGCAATAGGTAATGAGCTAGAGAGTTTAATTTTATTGCTCCAGATTAAGCAAGGGGAACTGCTTGTAATAGTTGAACAGATATCAGTAGATGCCTCTTTGCAACAAGATGAGATTGTTTTACTAGAAACTAATATTGCCCAATACAAGGCGCAAATTGCTCAACTGGAGATTGATATAAAATCAGGGCAATCAAGTGTGTTAAAGCTGAAACATAATCGTTGGATACAATATGAGGTGAATGTTGTAATTACATTAGAGGAGGACAACCCATCTGCTTGGCATCTCGAAATTCCAAAAGATTGGGACGATTATACAAACAATGAAATTGTTGCTCGGATAGTTGATTGCGACGGTTATGAAGATATAGAGATCATTTCTGGAGTACTTCCTTCAGGAATGTTAATGAATCAGTTACATGGAACAGTTGAAGTTTCCGATGCCTCGGCTGTTGTGGCAGGAGAGTTTATTCTTAAAACAAGATCTACGGATGAAGGAAATGGAACGACAGATCACCGTTTGGCGATAATAATTGGTGGTGAAAGTACAAATGTTGGTGAAGATTATGTCGTTCTACCTGCTAAGCCTGCCAACAATTATATCGATGAAGAAATTTTAGGGTATCCGTACAACGCTGCGTACTCAATCGTCTCTGCGCGTTTGTCAAAAGGCCTTCTTCCCAATGGAGTTCGTATAGACACTGAAACGGGTGCAATGATTGTTGAGAATAGCGATTTGCTGAAAACAGGTGTTTATAAAGGAATTTTCATAAAAACCACCAATTCATCAGGTGGGACGAATTACCATAGTATTACATTGTTTTTTGGAGCAAATACCTTATTCACGATCACAACAGAGGGGCCAAAACCAATTACTGATTACCTATCTCAAGAGAATCTTGTGACCGTAACATTAAATAGTGGAACACTTCAAGGAATTCAAGTTGTGAATGGGGAATTACCTCCTGGAACGATCTTGTATTCCTCCAGTGGAACTTTGGCAGTGCTCAATACAAATGAATTAGTTGCCGGTGATTATCAATTTGATTTATTAATGGTCGAATCCAATGGTGCCTCCGACCAACAAATAGTTGATCTCACGATTGGCCCAGGAGGAACAGATCCTGGAGGTGGAACGAAAGATACTGTCATATGGCAAATAACAAATCCGATTGAAAAAGGGAAAATAAAAGATGGAGTTACCGTGGCTTCGCCTTCTTTGCTTGGCTATGCTATTGTAAACGCTATTTCAAGTACTGTTCCCACTAATTTCAGTTTGGCTAGTGACGGTGCTATACGAGTAGTGTCCGCTACTAAATTGATAGCAGGGACTTACAATGTTCTAATAGATATTGTAGATAGTTTAGGAAGAGTATTCAAGGAAGATATTGATTTAGTGGTAACCGATGCAACAACTCCACCTACGACAATTGTAGTTGTCATTCCTTCACCGAGAGATTTCCACTTACTGAAAAATGGAGAGCTATTAGCGAGGTTAAGCCCAGAGAAAGAAGTCTCGGGAGTAAAATTATTGGATGGTACTATTCCTGTTGGTTCAGTACTTAACGGTTTATTGGGTAGAGTAAAAATTTCTAATCGAGTTCAACTTGGTCGTGGCTTAACGAGTGCAGTTTTTGCCGTTCAAACCGGAGGGGGAAGCACGAGTACTATTGCTTCAGCAATGTTATTTAAGAGTGTGGCAACAGCTAGYATTRCTCAGAATGTRAATGTTGATATCAGAATTATGCCAATTCCGAATTTCAGGATTGAGAAGGAAACTGCTAAGTTTTTATTGGGAATGGGTCAACGTTTGATTGATTTTCAGGCGGCCTATTTGGTAACTGATTCTCTATTGAAAGCCCTTGAGCCTTTCTATACAGGAGTGACAAATTTCCAAAAATGGATGGAGCAAAAGCTGACTGATCCAACCGGGAATAAAGCCGTACGAGCAGGAGAATATGATTCGGCATATGTGAAAATGTACCTGAAATTGGTGAGCATATTTGAAAACGGACTTGAAGTAAGTGCCAATGCCACCGAGGCAGACGCATTCATCAATTTATACAATGAACTTTTTGTTTCAATGGTCGCCATGTCATTATATAGAGATAAGGATATTTCAAAATTGTCGAAGAGTCCAATTGCTAAATTGTATGAGCTTATGAGTGGGAACATCTCAAAGATGAACGCCAAATCAGATGCGAAGTTTATTCGCGAAAATGCGTCGATGATGATGAATCATATCCCGAGTACGATGCCGAATCTTTTGAAGAGATTTGCAATTTTAGGAACTTGAGCATACTACACAAAATAGATCGTCAGATCCTTGAGATTACGCTGTCTGAGAGCACGAATTCTTATGGCATACAATCAGAGTTTCGGGATGTGTTTTATCAAGAGATATTGCCAATTCTTGACGAGGAGTTAACGCGTTTTTCACCAGGAAAAGAACTTGTTGTCATTGATCGATTGGAGTTGCAAATTAGCGATGTCTTAAAATCGACTAAATTGACAGATGAAATTTTGGATAGCTTTCGAAGCCAATTGAAAGATCAATTGGCACTTATTCGAAATGATATTTCAAAAGGGAACTTCAATGGTACGGTAAAATTGGATTTGACATCCGATGCTGTTTCATGGCAGAAGTCAGAAGTGCACTATGGGCTCGCGGATGCATTGATCACATTTTTAGAAGCCGGATTTTTACGTTGGAAACACCTTACTGAAATTCAAACTGTCGGAGCCTCGAATGAATCGAACATCAAGCAATTGGTTTCAAGAGTGCTCGACTCGAGTTCAGAGCAACTCGGGAGATTCATTATCGATAATATTCAATATACACGTATTCAACAGCGGGTCTATCATCACTTTTCGCTCGCGCAACTGAAAGAATTATTGATGAAAAATTTCTTATCCCCGCTCGATTTAAAGCTTTCTGAGTTGGAAGAATTGAAAAAAGAAATTTCTATTTTGAGTGGAATGAACTCCGTGCCATCAGAATCACAAGAAAAGTCAATTTGGTGGGCGCTCTTTATTCTATTGGCAAATTTGAAAACCACTCAAATGCGCAAAGAATGGTTTCTCCCGATTTATGTAGAATTGATTAAAAATGAGCTCAATTTAACGAGCATTAATTTTCAACGATTGATTTCCTTTTTGGACAAAGAACCGAATAAAGTTAAGCAACTGCGTACATACTTAGACAAGGCAAATGTCAACGTGGACCAGTTAATTAAAAAACACCAATCGTTTGATCTTGGAACAACTGTAGAGCGAGAAAAAACCCGAACGGAAGTGTCAAAGTGGTTTTCCGACCGAAAGAACTTGTTCCAGTTGACTGAAGTTCTCCCGATTCTGGAGAATAATTGGTTCAAAGAATGGAACGAGAATATCCGAGAAAACACGAAAGAGGGTGTTCCAACGAAAGTTGAGTTGATCGATCAAAGTAATCAAGAACAAGAGAAACGTATTCGAGAGGAAATTGAGGAAGCGGGGATTTCCGTTTCCAATGCCGGATTGGTTCTTCTTGCGTATTTCATTCCCTATTTGTTTGATCATCTAAAATGGCTAGACGAAGAGCGGAACTTATTGGAAGATTGCCTACCAAAAGCTTTATCGCTGACTCAGTATTTGGTCTTTGGTGAAGCAGCAACTGTTGATGAGTCGGGCTTAACCTTAAACAAACTAATTCTGGGAATAGATTTGGATGAGGTGATAACAAACGATTATCAATTATCCGAAGAAGAAAAGCAACAAGCGGATGGCCTGATCGAAAATGTAATTTCTAAGTGGGACGCACTTGGGAAAGTTTCGGTAGAAGGATTTCGAATTTCATTCCTTCAACGGGAAGGGATTGTTTATCTTCGAGATGAGCAATATTTATTGAGAGTTGAAAAGAAAACCCTAGACATCTTAATGGATAAACTCCCGTGGTCTATTGGAGTTGTGAAATTAAGTTGGATGCCTAAAATGATTGTAACGGAGTGGTAGAAAATATAGAAGAAAGTATAAAACACAATGCTGATCATTTAGCGCAAGAGTTGAAATGGCTTGATCAAATGATTTCATTCCGAATGAGCGAATACTTCGGTAAGTCAGAGGAGAGTGATCAAATCGAGAGTGTGCCTGAGGCGCCGTCATTTGATATGTCTGAATCAGTGTATTCCCGATTTATTCAAATGTACGAGTTGTCTACACTTGAGCGACTTGCACTAATTCTAAGCCTAGCGCCATCTTTGATGCCTTCGTTACTAGATGATTTTTTCATTAAGGACAAAGAGAAAGGTAAATCATTCACTTGTTTTGGAGGTGCGCCTGCAATAAATCACAGTGGGTTTTTACCAACGGGTGAGACCTTTTTATTCATTGCTGCAGGTCATGATTTAAGTCTGAGGTTTCAATTACTCGGTATTTTTGGACCTGACCATGTGTTTGCAAAACACGGTGTGATAGATTTGGAGCCTGCGAACAGGAATGAGCCATACATGAGTGGGCCAATTGTCATTTCTCGCGAATTTATTGATTTGTTCTCCCACGGAAAATATGCGAAACCAACGTACGGTCAAAACTTCCCTGCGAAAGAATTAACCACAACTCATACGTGGGATGATCTCGTTTTAGATAACAAAACACTTGACGAAATACACGAACTTAAAATTTGGGTGGAGCATGGAAAAACCCTAATGGAAGATTGGGGAATGAAGAGGAAATTAAAGCCGGGTTACCTCACATTGTTTCATGGACCTCCAGGAACTGGAAAAACCTTAACCGCTTCACTTATCGCCAAGTTGGTAGACAAGCCACTCTACCGAATTGACTTATCATTGATTGTCTCAAAATACATTGGTGAAACAGAAAAGAACCTGTCAACCATTTTTGATCAAGCAGAGAATAAAAATTGGATACTCTTTTTTGATGAAGCTGATGCCCTATTTGGGAAACGTACCAAGGTGAGTGATGCACATGACAGGTATGCGAATCAAGAAGTGTCATATCTACTTCAGCGCGTTGAGGATTTCTCAGGATTGGTGATTTTAGCATCAAACCTTAAAGCCAACATGGACGAAGCGTTTGTTCGGAGGTTTCAATCGATTATTTACTTCCCTTTACCAACTACGGAGCAACGACATATTTTATGGCAGAAATCTTTTTCTCCAGCTTCATCACTGGAAGAAGAGATTGATTTGTATGCGATCGCCGATAAATTTGAACTATCTGGAGGAGCAATCATGAATATTGTAAGATATGCTTCGCTACGTGCGATTTCTAGGGCGAGTTTAACGATCCTTAAATCAGAATTGATGGAAGGTATTCGACGTGAATTCCGTAAGGATGGTAAATTAGTTTAGTGCCTTCTATAAAGCTTAATGGCTCAAATTCATCTATGAAATAGGGATTTGTTGCTTAGTTCTAAGCATTCAGGTAATTGCGGATACCAATAAATATCCTCCAAGAAAGTTCTTTCACGAATTCTGGATCTTTCAATAATTTGAAGTCCTCGGTATTATCAAAAAAGAGGCATTCTACTAGAACTGCTGGGCAAATTGTTCGTCGGAGAACATAAAATTCTGCTTCCTTGTCCTTATCGCCATCCGTTGTATCGTACCGCAATTTTAAATTTAACTCCTTGTAGAAGGGCTCAACAGCTTTAGCAATACTCTCGGCCAAAGTATCCGACTTCGTTACTCCACGAGTGGTATAGATTTCAAATCCACGAGCCAATGAATTGAAAGCATTGTTGTGTATAGAAATGAAGATTGTCTCAGACGCACGATATTGGTTGGCAACTCTCACACGATAACTCAATGAAAGATCCCGCGAATCGTACTCATCCACAGTTGTAACGATGTTATAATTACCATCCAACATACGTAGAAATGAACGTAACATTCCACCAATTTGCCGATTGATTTCACCTTCGTAGGCAGTTTCACCATTGCTGAAAGTATGCTTTTTTCCCTGTGTAGTATAGTTTCCGTTGTCGTCGATTCCTCCGTGTCCGAAATCAAGTATGATATTTTTGATCATTGAATAGGGTTTTGTTAAGTCAGTTGAATTTACGAATTTATTTCAGGAATTACCAGTAATTTACTGATAATCAACAGTTTTGCTGTCGAAACTATATTATTATCTTTAGTGATTCAATACGTACTCCTATGAACGTTAAACCCGTTATTTTTATTTTAATTTGTCTTGTTTCATTTTCTTCGAACGCTCAGCAATTAAATAGAATGATTCTCGAGAATTGGACCAATGGCTCGTGGGAAAATAGAATGCAACAACTTCCATCTTATGATAAAGAAGGCAGGCTTACAAAGAATAAAATTGCACATTGGAATCCCGTTCTGAAGGTTTGGGAAGATCAAACGAAAACGGTATTTAGTAGAGATGAAAATGGAAACGTGTTAACCCGCGAGACATTTAAATGGTTTCAAAATCAATCAAGCTGGAGAGCTACAATTCGCACGAGCTATTCAATGAATGAACGCAATGAGCGATCTAGCGTCCTCAACGAAATCCGAAATGAGGAAGGTTGGTATAATCAATCAATAGAGGAGTATAAATACGATGTTGATGGAAACCTGATTGAGAAACGAAGTGAACGTTGGGACAAGAAATTAATTTCATGGGTACCAGATCGAAAGTTTGATTATACCATTGAATCAGATCGGATGGTAGGATATTCGATCTACTTTTGGGACAATCAAGTGGGGGAATGGCAATCGTATAAAAAGACAACTTATCACTATTCTAACCTTGAAACAATCGACCATGTTTTAGTTGAAACTTGGATAGATGGGAGTTGGAAAGAACATTCGATCCGAAGAAATTTCCACGACGAGAAAGGAGTATTGAGCACAATGGAGGTAGAAATATTCGACCATACATCGAATATTTGGCAAAATGCCAATCATGTGGAATACGAGTTTACTGGTTTTGGTAAGGTTTCAGAGTCAATTAGTAAAAAGTGGAACGGCGAATTAAACAAGTGGGACAATCTTCAGCGATCGACGTATTCTTATTCGAAAGATGGCGAAGTGATTGAAGAATGGTCTCATGTTAAAATGCCAATGGAGTTGTTTCCAAATCCAGCCATGGAAAGCTTAACGATTAGATCTATTCCGGTAGGAACGATTCTGATTGTCGATGCGCTAGGAAAAATTGTTCTTCAAACTGAAAACAAAGATCAAGACGAAATGAAACTGGATGTCTCAAAATGGGAAATTGGTGTGTATTCTATTCAAGTAAATGGAAACGAAATTCAGAAGTTCGTTAAACAATAAACAATTAAGTTCTTATTCTTAACTGTTTCGGTCTATGATTTCTTCAACTTGATGATAAATCAAAGGTAATTCGGCTTCTACCTTGTTTGAAAATTCCAAAACGTTGATAATGTCTTTTTCTAAGTGCGCAGCTTTTTCAATTTCAATTACGAACTCAAGGATTCCCTTAAGTCCAAACATAGAAAGACTCGGTTTAATTTTGTGAGCATGCAGGAGAATTGATGCAAAGTCACGTGAATTAATACCTTCCTTGATGGACTGTTGGTACTCCCGGAGTACTTCCAAAAACACAACTGACATTTCAACAATGATTTCAGGAGAATCGCCAATTTGTTCGGAAATAAACGTAGTATCGATCGGGTGTTTATAAGACATTAACTGCTCTTTAACTTAAGTTCTTTCCTTGAATAATTTCATCAGAGCAGATCGATATGTTCTACTAACTGGAATAGATCGAGTTGAAATAAAGACATTGTTCTCAACGATACGATCAACTTTTTTCAAATTTGCAATATATGATCGATGGATTCGCATGAATGAATAGTCTGACAATTGCTCGTCCATCGCTTTTATCGTGGAAAGAACAGTCACCTTTCTTCCTTCTTGCAAATGCACATTGACATAATCTCCGAATCCCTCAACGTACAAAATTTCATCAGTTGAAATATTGATGTATCCTGATCGTTGTTTTACAGCGATTGAATGATAAGTTTCATTCTTCACTTGTTCGAATACACTTCGCTCTAGGACTTTGTCAATTGCACTTGAAAAACGATCTTTCGTTATAGGTTTCGTTAAGTAGTCAGTTACGTTATAGTTGAATCCGTCAACTGCATATTCCTTATAGTCAGAAATAATGATAATTTGAGGAAGTTCTTCAAACTCATTCAGTAGTTCAATTCCAGTCATTTTCGGCATCACCATGTCTAAAAAAATGAGATCGATGTCATCATTTTTAATTGCTGGGATAGCAGATAATGCATCGGAGAATTCGCCAATGAGTTTGAGGTCTGGGCGTTGTTCGATAAACTTGCTTAATGCAGTTCTCGTCAACTTATCATCATCAATTACAATACACTTCATTAGGTAATAAATTTTCTTTTCTAGTAGCAGTTTACACCATAATGGCAAAAGTAAACATTTCCAGTCGAATTTAACTTCGTGAGTATAATGTATTTAAAAAAACTGGAAGCCTTACTCAACCTTTTTGATCTGATATACGTTAAATAGATAATTACTCCACTTCGCACGCTTAAAAGATAAGTTTGCGAGGTGAGAAGTATTGATTAAATTTGTGTGATTAAATTTTAAACTGAATTATGAAAAACATTTACTTAAGTGCACTGTCTTTGGCAGTGGTTACAGGGTTGAGCGCCCAAATCGGAACTTCCGAGTTAGCTCCAAAAAACTCCACGTTCGAGTCGAACAAAGCTTCAGCTTACAATACTAGCTTCGAAAAAGTTACTATCTGGACGAATGATGTCTCTTCTGCCGCGGATTGGGCGTTTGCAAATACGTCTGCACCAGTTTTAGATTGGTACATCGAAACTGATCCTGCTGCTGTTCCTAATGATGGACCTGCTGTTATGACAACTGCTGCTAACGGATATTTGCACATCAATTCTGATGCTGCTGGTCAAGGTGCAACTCAAGATGCTTATGCTACCTACACTGGAGCTGGTATCGATCTTACTGGTCAGCCTGCTGTAACATTAGAATTCGAACAACACTACCGTACTTATCAAGATGAGCGTTATGTTGAAGTAAGTAACGATGGTGGAACAACTTGGACTACTTATACTGTTACTGACGGATCTGAAGGTGGTGGTACTGTATTTAGTGGAGTTGGTTCTATTGATATCTCTGCTTCTGCTGGAAATCAAGCGAATGTTTCTATTCGTTTCCATTATGTTGGAGCTTGGGGATGGCACTGGGCTGTTGATGATATCCTTATCAAAACTACTGAGCCTTTCGATTTGAGAGCTGACGGTAATGCTTGGGGTGTTGTTGGATCTTGGGGACCTCGTCTTCCATATTACTCTACACCATCTGCGCAAATTCAAGCAATTGGATTTTGTGGAATTAACACAAACATTGGTTTGAACGATATCGCTGATGCAACTTACACTGTTGATATTGCTTCTGCATCGTACTCAAGTACAGGGACAGTAGTTTCTGTTGCTGGAGCAACTGATACTATTTGTGCTGCTGCTGATTTTACTCCTGCTGGAGTTGGATCTTACACAGCTGTTGCTTCAATGTCTACTGCTGCTAACACTGATACAGGTACAGGAAACAATGATTTTGATGATGTTACTTTGAGCGTTACTGATTACTTGTATGCTCGTGATAACGCTGCTGTTACTGTTGAAGGTGGAACATTCAATAGTGGTAACGGATTTGAGACAGGAAATATCTACGATATCTTTGCTGCTGCAGATTTAACAACTATTCAAGTTGGTATCGCTGCAACTGCTGTTGCTGATGCATCTATCTACGCTAAATTGTATACAATTGATGCTACAACGGGTGATTTCATTCTTGAAGATCAATCACTTGCATACACATTGTTAGCGACTGATTTAGGAACGTTTATCAATCTTCCATTATCAGGAGGTGCTTACTCGTTAACTGCTGGTGAGTCTTACCTTATTACTATTGGTACTGATGGTGACGGTGGTTTGACAAATGATTTAGTTGTTATGACTTCAGGTAGTTCTGAGCCACAAACAACTTTCTACTACAATGCTACAGATTTGACATGGTATTACTCAACGTCAACTTCTGCAGTTCAAATGAACTTTGCTCCTGCAACAATCAACGAGAACTCTAACGTGTTCGGAATGGGTGTTTACCCTAACCCAACTAACGCTGATGCGAACGTTTCTTTCTCTTTGAACAACGCTGCTGATGTAAACATTACTGTTACTGATCTTTCAGGAAAAGTTGTTTACTCTAACGCTTTAGGAAATGTTGCTGCTGGAACTACAGAAGTTGCATTGAACACTGCTGCATTGTCTAACGGAATCTACATGATCAACGTTGCTGCTGATAACGCAGTTTCAACTGAGAAATTGGTGATCCGTAAATAATTAGAATACTACCTTCGGGTAAATTCATATTAAGAAACCGTTCCGATAATTATCGGAACGGTTTTTTTTGTCTATCGATTTTTCGTAAATTACTGTCAGATTTCTTTTTTTATGAAACCTATCCTATTCACACTCGGCGCATTGTTGATTTCTCTAGTTGGTTATTCACAGCGCGTCAATTATCCTCCAGCACCTTCGTCAATTTATGTTCCGTATGGGAATGTCTTATCGGATCAAATGAAAAGTACACTTTGGTCGGATGATATTTCAAGCCCTGCAAATTGGAGCTTTACGAATTCTTCTGTTCCAGTCAATGATTGGACTGTCGAAGCAGATTCTACAATAGTTTCATTGAGTGGGCCATTTCAATCAACTACTTCGTCAAATGGATTCTTAGTGTTTATATCTGACACTATTCAAAATTCAACTTCTGACGCTTATGCTGAATATAGTGGGCTTCCAATTGATCTGACAGGACAAGCTAACGTCAGAATTCAATTTGAGCAACAATTCATATCTGATTCGAACCAACGAACAGTAGAGGTAAGTTCAGATGGATTCACATGGGTTCCTTTTGTGATTTCAGATGGATTCACGGCTACTGGCGCGCGAATGGATGATCTTGCCTCAATTGATATCTCCAGTGTTGCGGGAAACGCTTCGAATGTTCTTTTTCGATTTCGATATTCGGGAACTCAAGAAGGTTATTGGGCGATCGATGATATTGAAATTCGTTCGATAGACTCGGTGGATTTGAGAGCGGTGAGCGTTGATTGGGGAACGACTGGTGCGTGGGGTGTTAGAATGCCTTATTATTCGGTAGTATATTCGCAAATTCAACCAATTGAATTTTGTGTGGTAGCCCGGAATGACGGTTTGCTCAATGTTGATACAGCAACTTATTCAGTTTCCATACCTGTTGTCTCTTTTGATGCAGTTGATACTTTTTCAATTCAAACAGATGAATTTGATACTATTTGTAGTACGACACCGTTCACACCTACAAATCCAGGTGCATACCAGGTTGAACAAATGATAGTGAGCAGTTCAACTGAACAAAACTTAATTAATAATAGTTATCCATTAACGAAGTTTAATGTTCTAGATGGAAATTGGATTGAATACGCAAGGGATGATTTAATTACGGGTATTCAAGGTGGGCTTACTCGTTTTGGTGAATTGGGAGACGGCTGGGAAGTCGGTAATGTTTTCGATATTTTCCAACCTGATTATTGTTCTCTTATGGAAGTTCAACTCCATCCTTCGGCTCCCGAAAATATTATTCTCTATGGTAAATTATATAGAATTGATTCTTTAACGGGTGACTTTATATTAGAAGATCAAACCCTAGATTATACAGTTCAATCATGGGATTTAGGACAAACCATTTATTTGAATTTTACTGGTGCTAGCCTGCTTCAAGCCAATACGAGTTATCTTCTCACTGTCGGTACTTATAATGCATCGGATTCAAGCGAAGTTATTATTGCGACATCTGGGAAGTCGGAACCGAATACATCTTTTCTATTGCACGAAGGATGGACAACGCAAATTTATTATTTAACTGAAACGCCAATGGTTCGCATGATGTTCAATCCAGAAGGTCTCGATGAATATCAATCAAACTTCAACTTCAATATCTCACCAAACCCAGCAAACAAATCAACAACTCTCTCGTTCGAATTGCCTGCTACATCAAAAATCGTATTTGAACTCATTGATCTTTCAGGCAAAACAGTGAATCAAATTGAATCGATGCAATTCGCAGAAGGAAAGAATCAATACAGCTTGAAAACACCTGACCTTCTAAACGGAGTTTACTTCGTRAARTTTACCTCYGATTTCGGTTCRACAACAAAACGAATTGTCATTCAGCACTAAAGAAGATTTAGTACTTTTGCCTCAAATTCAACTTATGAAAGCATACGTATTCCCAGGTCAGGGTGCTCAATTCTCTGGAATGGGCAAGGATTTATATGATAACTCAGACATCGCACGTGAGATGTTCGATAAAGCAAATGAAGTTCTTGGTTTCGAGATCACGAAAATTATGTTCGAAGGAACAGATGAGCAATTGAAAGAAACGAAGGTTACGCAACCAGCAATTTTCTTGCACTCAACAATTTTGGCTGCAACCTTGGGAGATGCATTTCAACCGGATATGGTCGCAGGTCATTCACTTGGTGAGTTGTCTGCACTCGTTGCAAATAAAACATTGAATTTTGAAGATGGTTTACGCCTTGTTTCAAAACGAGCATTGGCAATGCAAGCGGCATGTGAAGCAGAACCTTCAACAATGGCTGCAATCATTGGATTGGATGACGATGTGGTTGAGAAAGTATGTGAAGAGATCGATGGTATCGTCGTTGCTGCAAATTACAATTGTCCGGGACAATTAGTGATTTCTGGAGCCGTTCCTGCGGTAGAAGAAGCGTGTGCTAAGTTAACAGAGGCTGGAGCGCGACGTGCACTCATGTTGCCTGTAGGTGGAGCATTTCACTCACCGTTGATGGAACCTGCTCGTGAAGAGTTGGCGGCTGCAATAAAAGCAACTACGTTTAATAAACCTGCTTGTCCAGTATACCAAAATGTTGTTGCCGTGGCAGTAACAGATCCTATTGAAATTCAAGCGAACTTGGTGGCGCAATTAACTGCTCCCGTTCGTTGGACGCAAACAATGCTCTCTATGATTGCTGATGGTGCTGAAGAAGTGATCGAAGTTGGTCCTGGAAAAGTACTTCAAGGTTTGTTCAAAAAAGTAGACCGAAAATTCCCTACGTCAAGTGCTGAATTGAGTGCATAATTGGCTCAGTTTACCTGATTAATTCGGGATATATAGATAATAAAAAAGGCGCTCATCACGATAACTATCGGATGAGCGCCTTTTTACATTTCATTAGTTCATGCTCATGGAGCGTAATTGTCAACAATACTGTATCTAGTTGCAACATGCGATTGTAATTCGCTCAGGGCAGTTGTGAAATTATTCGATGAATTCACAAAACTATATCCACTAATTTCGCCATCTGTTCCAGTTACATATTGCTCAATTTGATTGGAGTAATTGTTGTAAATAAAACTCATATGACCCGAATTAAAATGGTTGTCAATGAAATCTCTCAAGTAAGTCTTATACTGTGCTTCATAAGTAGCATCTGCGATGATATAACTTAATAGCGGCCATTCAGTTCCTGCATCACTCACGTCAATTGAAATTGCACCGCCTTGCTTCCCTTCATCGAAAGCTTCGTTATTGTCCCACGGGATCCAAGTCAACTTGGAAGTCGCAGGATCGTTGTACATGTAGTAGTTGTGCGTCATTTTCCCATATGTGTCCCAGTTCTGAATCGTTAAGTTAGCAGCCATGTATTTCAAGTAAATATCCATGTCAAATACTTCTTCCAATGCAGTTCTCCAAGCCGCTGGATCTGATGTGCGAAGTGAACTATTTACGACATCGTAGAGTGCTTGAACATCGGAGAAATCAGTTCCTCCAGTTTTATTCTCCAATTCTGACGTGTTATATGTTCCAGCCGCAAATTTTGCAGCTTCTCCATCTGGTTTATAGCAGTTACCAGTATTCGATCCAAATTCATTTAAAATGGCAGTGTCGAATACAACTTCAAGCATAGTATACAGCCCAAAATATTTCGGGCCATCTCCATAATCTACATATACTCTGCAAAAGACAGAACGAGCGCATGGAACACCAAAATCACGAAATAAATCTGAGGCAACTTTTTCTCTCATCACGGATTTATCATTGTAATTGCTTGACAATGAAAGTTCTTGAAAGCCATAAAAATTCTGATTGCTGATTTCAGGGTATTCATTCGCAAATTCGTTGAACTTTAATCGGAATGGTAATTTCCCAATTCCTGAGTTGAATGCAGATTGTAAACTTGAATTCCCTTTGTATCGAATTCCAACGTTGTACCATGTTTGACCATTGTATTCAAGATCGCACGGGACATAGATCGGTGTAATATCAGAGAATGAGCCCCCTTGGGTACTTGATCCAACATAATCAGATAAATGCTGTTGCATGATCTCCCACCAGTCCTTGTCAATGGTGAAATCAAAACGGTGTACTTTTGAATCATCAAACACTTCTGTGTAATTAGGTGAACTTGCAGCATGAGATACTGTACTCCAGTCATTCAAGCCTTCACCATCAGCAATAATTAGTTCTTTCTTGCATCCCAAAATGACAACTGCCATAACGATAATGCTTGCTATTGTTTTTTTCATCTTAAGTAGTTTTTATAGTTCAAACATCATTTTAACACCAATAATATTGCTYGTYTTGGGATAAGAAACACCCTGTAATTCTCGTTCAAGTCGGTAGAAGATGCCCAATTTGCCTAGGTTTTTGAACTTATAGTTTGTGCCAATGGTAATTCGGTATTTCTGAAATTGACTAACTTCATATTTCCCTGAAGTTCTAAATAGTTCAGCAGATACTTCTGGATCGAATTTCCAATTCTTGATGTTGTAACCCACTTCRGCTTTTARTCGGAACTTATTRCGTAAGTAGTCTCCTTCGTCTCCCGAAATTCCCAATTCATTTTTTGTTTGAAATCGGATGCGGTAGTCAAATGAAAATCGATTCGCGTCATGTTTGAATMCAAGATCACCATTAAATCGTAGATGATTTTCATAGGAGCCATTGCCTTTGTCTCGATCACGGATGTATCGAATTCCCCCGGATAGATAGACGAATTTTTTTGGCTTATACCGAACTGAGAATTCAGTGAAGTATTGATCAACTTCCGACGAGTTATCATACAAACGTAAGTGCTGTTCTAAATTTAGTTTGAATTGATCGTTGAGTTTCTTGCTCAGTCCAATCGCGGTCCAAGTTTCCAAATCTCTAACTGTCGTGGTGGTTTGACTATTGGCGGAATAGGCCATAAGTAGGACTATTGCCAGAATCAATGGCGTTTTTCTTTTCATACAGAGTTTTTAGCGTTCGATAGTTTAGTCTCCATTTACCGCAATAACTTGCGTTTAATCTTGGAAACTTGCCGAAAGTACACATTGATAGTGTTCATCCCACCTGATAGGGGACTATTTTAATTTGTTACAAATGCCCTAAACAGGGGAGGACCGTAAAATATTCTATTATAAATGATCTTTTTTTATGGAATAGTGTTTCATCCATCATCTTACTATCAAATACCTTAATTTAAAATTGATACAGATGAAAAATGCACTAATAATGATCGCCCTTTTTATCGCTGGAAATGTTTCGGCGCAACAAGCACTCGGAGAAGTAGTAGGAGAAGTAACTGAAGGAGAAACTGCAATTCCAATGGTGGATGCAAGAGTTTATATTGAAGACGGAACGCGAATCTATCAAGCGAAAACCGATTTGGATGGTCGTTTCAGAATTTCAGCTGTTCCCGCAGGAGAATACATGGTAAACATTCGTTACGATATTGATACAATGAAAAATATACCAGTAACTGTTCCAATGAATGGATTAGGGAATATTGGAGTGATTGCCTTCAATGCAAGTTATCTTGAGCTCGAAGGAGCGACCGCTACAGCATACACAAATGAAATGAAACTAATTGACGGGAACTTACCTGTGGTAACAATGACCGCAAAAGAGATCAGTGTTTCACCAGTAAAATTTAACCTGAAAGGATTGATTACATCAATGTCTTCTAGTGTTCGACAAACTGCCGATGGATCACTTGTATTCCGTGGAGCTAGAAAAGGCGATATGATCTACATGATAGATGGTGTAAAAGTAACTGGAGATGCTGGGCAAATTCCTAGTGTGTCAATTGGATACATGCAAGTGTATACTGGTGGACTTCCAGCTAAATACGGAGACACTCTTGGTGGGGTAGTTGTAATCGAATCAAAAAGTTACTTTGATTTATACCGAGCTTGGGAAGCTCAACAGATTCGTGAAGGGAAGATGTAAAATCAACGAATTTATTTTGTCAGAACTGTCTTCGGGTGGTTCTGACTTTTTCAGTATCAAATTAAGAACATGAAGCTATTATTTTTATTTCTCTGTCTAACGTCAATTTCCTTTGGTCAGATGGGGCTTGGAACATTGAAAGGAACTGTTGTCGATGGAAATAATGAACCGCTTCCTTTTACTAGGATAATTGTTTATTCCTTAGGAGAAAATAGATCGTTCATGGCGGGAGTGGAATCGGATTTTGACGGAAAGTTTTTAATCTCAAGTCTAAGTGTAGGGGTCTATGACATTGAATTGACCAACATGTCCTTTGTTATGGACACATTGATCATTGAGAATGTCGAAATCCTTCCAGAGACGATCACCTTCCTTGATTCAGTTGAGATGACGCAAACGATAAGGTATCATTCTGGCTGTTTATGCATACCAGAGTACCCCAATGAGGTTAGACTTAATATAGATCCATTTGGACGTTCAACCATCATTGATCCTGAAGATATCAGAAGACATTAGGATGCGTTAGTTGCGCATAGAGCAAGTTCTAACCCTACACGAAAAGAGCCGAAGTAAATTAACTAATAACCTCCTTAATAGAAGCGTTTACTTCATTCACATAGGACTTTAGGGCTTGCTCATTTTCTTTTTTCAAGATCATCAACTTATCATCGGATTGGATCACAATGTAGTCTTCCAAACCATCAATTACAGCCGTTTTTCCCTTTGGGATATTCACGATGCAGTTCTTCGCTCCAAACAAGTGAATTTTATCACCCACAAGCGCATTTCCACTAGCATCTTTTTCAAGATGAGTATCCAAACTTCCCCAAGTTCCTAAATCAGACCAATCGAAATTCGAAAGTACGACATCAATGTTTTTAGCATGCTCCATCACTGCGAAGTCAATTGAAATGTCCTCACATGTTGCGAAGCCATGATCAACGTATTCTTGCTCTGTTGGAGAGTTGTATTGACTCATGTCTCCACAAAACAAATCAAACAATGCTGGTTGAAATGCTTTTAAGGCATCTAAAACTGTTTGCGATTTCCAAATGA
This sequence comes from Fluviicola sp., assembly GCA_002733985.1. Lineage (GTDB taxonomy): Bacteria > Bacteroidota > Bacteroidia > Flavobacteriales_D > Crocinitomicaceae > UBA4466. The sequence continues at coordinate 48,249 of NVXP01000002.1, forward strand.
AAATCCCCGAGTTCCAATAAAAATTTCCAGCGGCTACAAATGTTTCTGCCGTTGCCAAATCTGGTTTCTCTCTAAATTGTTTCACCGGAAGAATATCTTTTGCCTGAATTCCTTCCGCTTGTTCAAATTCGATGTAGCCATAACCAGTGTCAGGGCGCGTAGGTTTAATTCCAATTGTTGCAATCCGTCCTTGTTCAGCTGAAGTGATCGCAGCTTGAATTGTTGCTGAGAAATTATCTTGTTGTATAATTAAATGATCAGCAGGAGAAATAATCAAATTTGCATCTGGATTCAATGCATGAATTTTTGCTGCTGCATATGCAATGCATGGAGCGGTGTTTTTTCGTTCTGGTTCAGTCAAAACTTGCTCAGGTCGAATACCTGGAAGTTGTTCCAATACCAAAGTTTTGTATTCCTTGTTCGTTACGATGTAAATATTTTCCGATGGAGAAACATGCTCCAAACGCTCAAATGTCATCTGTAACAATGATTTTCCTAATCCTAATATGTCCAAAAATTGTTTTGGATATTCTGGTGTTGACATTGGCCAAAATCGACTTCCGATTCCACCTGCCATTATAATGCTATAATTGTTCTTCATTTTCTATAAGTTCTACATGCGCCAAAGCGCTGACTAAATATTGTCGTTTGGAATTGACATCTGTGCACAAATAACGTGTTCTCCTCAGAATTCCCTTCTCGAATGTCTTTCCACTGAGGGCAAAGGTACAGTTTTTAGGTAGTTTCTCGAGGGTGAGTAAGTTATCATTGCGTGAATCAAATGTGAGCAAGGTTCGCTGCAATTGCTGATCCGTACAGGATGACGCCTTCATGTTTGTGGTAGATTTCAACAAGGCAACACGCAATACTTCGGGCGTTTCAGAATGATCAATCACAGGTAGGAGCAAACGTGTGTAATGTAGCTTCCATTCTTTCCCATGTGGAGGAACGCGATGTCCAAATTCTAAAAAGTTCGTCAAATGGGCAAATTCATGCAAGGTTGTTACCAGAAAGGAATATGGATTTAAGTCTCCATTTATAGTAATCTGGGTTTTTCCATGTTTGTTATTTGCCCTGAAATCTCCAAGCTTGGTTTTTCTCGGCTTCACAATTTTGAACTGAACAGTGTGCGCCATCAACAAGTCGATCACCATTTCCACAAAAGGACCAGGTAAATACCGTTGCAAAATTCGTTCGTACCGAGCTCGTTTGGATTCCATAATTTGGAATAAAATTACTGTTTATCTCCGATCTTAAACCAAAAAATGAACTCAGATCATTAATCTTGGACGAATTCAGATCGATCTTCTTGCCATCGTAAAAAATACAGTTAATTTAGTGGCAGTGATAAGCACATTAAGAAATATTGGAAAGTACATGAATATGATTTGGATCGTGTTTTCACGACCTGAAAAATGGTCGGTTTTCCGCGAACGTTTGTTCCATGAAATTCATTTTATTGGAATTAACTCAATTCCAATTGTTGCATTGATGTCAATCTTTATGGGCGCGGTAATTGCACTTCAAACGGCGTCAAACATGACATCACCATGGTTGCCAGCATATACAATTGGTTATATCACACGTTCAAGTATCATACTTGAGTTCTCGCCAACAATGATTTCATTGATTTTGGCAGGTAAAGTTGGCTCCAACGTTGCTTCGGAAATTGGTACAATGAAAACAACTGAGCAAATTGATGCACTCGAAGTAATGGGTGTAAACAGTTTGACATATCTTGTTCTTCCTAAAATATTAGGTGCAGTTCTTTTCTTTCCAGTTCTCATCACCTTCTCAATGGGCTTAGGTCTTATTGGTGGTTGGTTGTCCTTGGTTTTATCTGGACTTGGTTCTACAGAAACATACGTAGTTGGAATTCGTTCCTTCTTCATTCCTGGGAATATCGTTTACGCATTAAGTAAAACAGTGGTGTTTGCCTTTTTGATTGTTTCGATTTCATCTTACTATGGTTATTACACCAAAGGTGGTGCGCTTGATGTTGGGAAATCAGCAACAAAAGCTGTTGTGTCAGCAAGTGTCGCGATCTTGATTGCTAACTTCCTCTTAACACAAATGTTCCTGTTATGATAGAAGTAGTCAACTTAAATAAATCGTTTGGTGACCTTCAGATTCTCCATGAGATCAACACGAAGTTTGAGAAGGGAAAGGTCAACATGGTGATCGGACAGTCCGGACAAGGGAAGTCTGTTCTCACTAAATGTATTGTTGGTTTGCATACACCCGATACTGGTAGTATACAATACAGCGGAAAAAATTTCACGGAGATGAGCCGGAAAGAAAGAATGCTCATCCGTCAGGAAATAGGCATGCTTTTTCAAGGATCTGCCCTGTTTGATTCAATGACAGTTGAGGAGAATATTATGTTTCCTATAACGATGTTTACAAAAATGACCAAGAAAGAAAAACTTGATCGTGTAAATTTCTGTTTGGATCGTGTGAACTTGGGTGGAAGAAATAAATTGCTCCCAGCAGAATGTTCTGGAGGAATGCAAAAGAGAGTTGCGATTGCCCGTGCGATTGCAATGAACCCGAAATACTTATTCTGTGATGAGCCAAACTCTGGACTAGATCCAAAAACGGCAATCGTAATTGATAACTTGATTCGTGAAATCACCTACGAATACGACATGACCACTGTGGTTATTACGCACGATATGAATTCTGTAATCGAAATCGGTGACAGTGTTATGTTTATTCATGAAGGGCAAAATTGGTGGTCAGGGGATCGTGAATCGATCATTACTACAGACAATCAAGAAATTATTGATTTCGTATATGCTTCAGATTTCATGAAAGAGATCCGTGCCTCAATGAAGGAAAAACACCAATAACTCATTCATATCCGATGGCTTCTCAACGAATGAACCACTTGGAAAAAGAAATCTTCTCCATTCAAAACGATTCCGATTTTGAGCGAATCGCCCTTGAGGTGTATCACTATCAAGTCGAGCATTGCGCAATCTATCGGGAATACATTGAACGGTTAAGTTGGGATGAGCCAACATCGAGCAAGGAAATTCCATTTCTACCCATTTCATTTTTCAAAACACACCGCGTTATTTCGGGAGAATTGAAAGAGGAAGTCGTTTTCAAAAGTAGCGGAACTGGTGGAGAACGATCTCAGCACTTTGTGCATTCAATAGAAGTATACAAAGAAGCATTTCGAACTATTTATTCTCAGTTTATTGGCAAAGTGGAGGATCAAGTTGTGTTAGCCTTACTTCCAAATTATTTGGATCAAGGTGATTCCAGTTTGGTCTTTATGGTGGATGACCTGATCGAGCAGAGTAAGACCGCCGAAGGTAGCAACGGAGTTAATTCAATTTCTCAGTTTCTACTTCATGACATGAGTGACGTCGTAGGATACTATAATCAGGCAATCGCTGCAGGGAAAAAAGTCATCATTTTTGGTGTGGCTTATTCCTTATTGGATTTATGCGACCTAAACCCGGATTTGCGTCATGCAACGATCATCGAAACGGGTGGAATGAAAGGTCGAAGAAAGGAATTAATGAAACCAGAATTACACAGAATCCTGCGAATAGGCTTGAATTGCAAGAACATTTCCTCAGAATACGGAATGACGGAACTTTTGTCTCAAGCCTACAGCAATCAAAATGGAATTTTTGAAACCTGTCCTTGGATGAAGGTTCGAATCCGTGAAACGAACGATCCATTCAATTATATTGATGAAGGAAAAACGGGTGGAGTAAACATAATCGACCTTGCTAATTTATATAGTTGTTCTTTTATCGCAACGCAAGATTTGGGGAGAATCACTTCTGAAGGCTTTGAAATTATGGGACGATTTGATCATTCCGATGTGAGAGGATGTAATTTGTTGGTTCAATAACGATTGCATAGAACAGATTGAAATGGTTACTTTTAAAGAAAAAACGATGGACAGTCAGACAATACTCATTCTCGTTGTAATTGGTATTCTCGCAGGTGTCCTAAGCGGATTTGTGGGAGTAGGTGGTGGAGTGATCATTGTTCCAGCATTGATTTATGTGTTGGGAATGTCTCAGTTTGACGCACAAGGAACGAGTCTTTTCGTATTGCTACTTCCTGTGGGGATTTTAGCAGTTTATAATTATTACAAGACAGATCAAATCAATTGGAAATTTGGACTGATTATCTCAATTGCCTTTGTTGTAGGTGGATTTTTTGGTTCTAAATTAGCACTCAAATTGTCACCTTCTGTCGTTCGAATAATCTTCGGAGCAATTATGGCAATTGTTTCCATCAAAATGATCACTTCTGGCATTAATACATTATCAAATGACTCCTGATATTCAATCATTCATTCGTGAAAAATCCACAGAAATTTTTGAGAAAGTTCGTGGGTACCGCGAACACCTTCATGCCAATCCTGAACTTTCGTATCAGGAACATGAAACAATGAAGTTCGTCTCAGAAGCGTTGACGAAAATTGGAATTGAACATACCGCTGGTGTTGGAGACACAGGAATCGTTGGGATTATACGTGGAGCACATCACACAGACGATATGACGTGTTTTGGCTTGAGAGCAGATTTAGATGCATTGCCAATTCAAGAGGAAAACGAAGTTCCTTACAAGTCAACAAAAGATGGAATCATGCATGCGTGCGGTCACGACGTGCATACATCAGTTTTACTTGGCGCAGCAGAAATTTTACATCAATTAAAAGATCAATTGCCTCAACCTGTAAAGTTGATTTTTCAACCGGGAGAAGAGAAAAATCCTGGAGGAGCGACCTTAATGATTCGAGATGGCGCACTTCAAAACCCAACAGTAGAACGAATGGCTGCGTTGCACGTTTTTCCTGATATGGAAGTTGGAAATGTGGGATTCAAAGAAGGAATTTACATGGCTTCGTGCGATGAAATATATATTACGATTCACGGAAAAGGTGGACATGGAGCTACGCCTCATCAGTGCATCGATCCAATTATGATTGGTGCGAATATGTTGCAGACCATGCAGCAGATTGTGAGTAGAAAATGCGATCCAAAAGTACCATGTGTTTTGTCATTTGGGCATTTTGAAGCGCTCGGAGCGACCAACGTTATTCCTTCCAAAGCCCATTTGAAAGGAACGTTCAGAACAATGAATGAAGCGTGGCGGGCAGAAGCACTTGTGCTGATTCAGCAAACTGCTGAAGATATTGCCAAAGCGAGTGGAGGTAGAGCCGAAGTGACAATTAGTAAAGGGTATCCATATTTGGAGAACGATCCTGAAACGACTCAACGGATGCGAAGTATTGCTCAGGACTTCCTTGGAGAAGAAAGCGTTCATGAACTACCAATTCGATTGACAGCAGAAGATTTCTCATATTACTCACAAGAAGTACCCGTTTGTTTTTTTAGATTGGGTGTAAGGAATGAAGAAGCTGGAATTGTACATGGCGTTCATCATCCTCGTTTCGATATTGACCAAAAATCGTTAAAATTTGGAGTTCAAATGATGGCATTGGCGCCATTTTGTTAATTTGTAGTATGATGAAGTACACACTTTTTATCTTATTATTGATTACTGGATTCATTTCATCCTGTGGAGGGGAGACAAAAGATCCTCCAAAGGCAAATGTTTACGAAGTAAAGAATATCGGATTACTTTCTACTTCAGAATATACAATTGGTAAAATCATAAAACTTACTGACGCCCCAGAATGGTATAAATTGGGAGATCGTAAACTCATAATGAGCTGTAAGGCGAAAATTAAGGCGGGTGTAGATTTGAAGAAAATCAAGGAAGGTGATATTACTGTAGTTGGAAATACGATCACAATTGTGTTACCTCCAGTAGAAATCACGTCATTTACGATGGACCCAAAGTTGACCCATACTGAAATGGAAAGTGTAAGTGGACTGCGACAAGGTTTTTCACAGAATGAAAAATATGAATACATGCGTCAGGGAGAAGCTGCTATCAGACGTGACATGAAGGATACCAAGATTTTGAAAGATGCAGAAGAGAATGCTGCAATGTTCTTGCGTGATTTCTACAGGCGAATGGGCTACGAAAAAGTGATTGTAAAACATAAAAAAGGGGAGTTAGAGAATGAATGATATTAGTCGTTTATTRAAAAACTTGATTRTTTTACTCATCATTGGTGGCGTAGGATACCTGATCTATTCTTTCTTCTTCAAGGAAAGATCTGAAGATATTTTACGGATTGATGAAACTCCGATTCACATAGAGTCCATTCGAGCGATAGCAGAAATTAGTACGGTGACCTACAAAGATGAAGTGGTGATGGATTCTATTGTTAAACACAAGGGTGAAGCTGTATGGACCTGGATAGATTCCCGGAAAATGTATGATAAATACCTTAACTCGAACATAAAACGCCGATTGACTATTATAGTGCATGGTGAGGTGCGATTTGGGATTGATCTTTCTGATTCGAATTTCGAGATACGTCATACAGAAGACAAGATCTATATCCAATTGCCYAAAGCTAAAGTRTTGGATGTGAATGTTTCTCCTTCGAGAACTGAAGTTTTTCAGGAGCAAGGTAAATGGACTGATAGTGAACGCAAATCGCTTGAGATAAGGGCGAAAGTGAAACTTGTTAAAAATGCCAAAAGTCTGAACCTGAATTCTAAGACAGAGAAGAACGTACGCAGATTGATGAGGCAAATGATACAAACAGACAAAACAGTAATTATTACTTTTGATAAATAGATTCCTCATAGCAACATTGGCCATTGCATTGGTTCTCGGTTTTTCGGCGTGCGATAAATACGAGAAGCAACAAAAACGCCTGCACGGTACATGGCAATTGATAAGCTACAAGTTCAAGAATCAACAAGGATTAACTTATTACCCTGAAGCTTCTGGATCCTTATTTTTTGAGAATTGCGATGATACGATTTGCGCTTACAGCATGTCAATTGAATATGCGTCCCCTCAGATTACAGGAACGCGCGTTGAAGCTGGGAAATATAGCCTGATTGAAGATGGCGGAAAATTGTACATGACACCAATCGTGAATGGCGTGGACCAGGAGCGAATCTCAAACGGAATGTCTTTGCTCACACGAACGGATTTGAAGTTTCAGTATACAGATGATTTAGGGCGAAGCCACCATTATGTATTTGAGAAGTAGCTAAAGGTGTTTTAAGTTGATTTTTTCCATTCCTGTCTCTAGGCTGACATAATCTTCATTGTTTATTTTCTGGTAAAGCCGATCTTAAACTGTAATATCTCAGAAATTAAGGTCTTATATTTTTGAATGTCCCTTTCGAATTTCCCTCGTAGTGCAATCCAGAATACAATTCCCAGTGCCAATAATATTCCTCCAGGTAGATATGCGGAAGCATTGCCACCTATTGCTATAATTAGTGTAAAAAGCCCCGAGCCGATTAACATATAAGTTGTCACTGTTGTTGCAAGGTGTTGCGTAAAAGAGATTTCTACTTCAGTCTCATTTTCGGTATCTGTTTTTAATACCCTTCCACTTACTATAATTCGATTACGGTGCAAAATTTGATCTGGATATAGAACCCGTTTACGGAAATTGAACTTCACCGAATCATTTTCATCTCTGGCCATATTAAAAACGAAACCATTAACAGATCCCAACGCGGAGTTTAGTTTCTCAACTATCTCTTCAGGCTTACTCTTCATTTTAAAATCCCAAGCTTTCATATTGTCGTCTTTAATGTTTGGTCGCGGTTCATACTAAAAGGAAAGGCGTCTTTTAGTTCTGATTGGACTTAGAAATGAAGATAAGCATTTTTGGTGAACTAGTTTTACGAAGCATAAACGGAGCACTTGTACTGAGCCTGCCGAAATATGAATTTAAATGTTGACCATTGGTTTAATTCGAAATTTTCGTTTTGATAGATAGAACTTCCCTGTTTTTACTATTGTGCTTTGTGTAAAATGATTTTGGACCAATCTAACTCATCCCTTCAGTTAGAGTTTGATTAGTTTTTGGAAGTTCTGTTTTCCATTATTTAACGATATATAGACGATATAAGATCCCGAGGCAATATGATCTACACTAATTGAATTTTCTCCAGCAAAAAATACTTGATTTAGAATTGTTTTTCCCGCATTGTCTATCAATTTCAGCGTACCACCGTAGTTAGAATTCAATATAAATTCTTGTTCAACGGGATTGGGGTAAATTGTGATGTCCGCATTCGTACCGCAATTAACTGACCGAAGAGAGTATCGCTCAGTAACCCCGTTCAAATCTGTTTGAGATAGTCTATAATATGATGTATTCGGGAAAGAGTTATCATCAGTCCACTCATAATATTTTGGTGATAAACTGGTTCCGTTTCCGTCAATGATTGTGATAGTTTCAAAGTTTATTGCATCTCGACTTCGCTCTAGTGTGAAATAAGCATTGTTGAGTTCAGAGTTAGTAGACCAATTCAGAGCGACTTTATCTTTTAGGCATTCGACATCAAAACCTGTTATCTCGACAGGAAGTGGGGTAACTGGATTTGACGAGGCAATGGTCATGAAACGAGTAGTGTTGTTCGGTATCATTGCATTGGAAATATTTGACACGGTTACTACAGGACTGGTATATGAGATGACTATTCCTGATCCATCGCCATTAAAGTAACAAGTTGTACCACCGTTTGAAAAATCTCCATCGTCATCAACTAGCAATCGAAGATTAGAGACCGTAACAGATCCAACAGACGAACAAGGATTGAGTGTTGCGTCAAAATTGAAATCGACACCAGTACTCGTTTTTGTTACCTTCCATTCGCGTTCTAAACGGGAGTATAGTCCACAGCCAAGGGGTGTTTCAAGATTTGACGCGGTTGTAGCGCACATCATGTCTTGATTGTCACCAATCAGTATGTAAGAAAAGTCATTGAAGGTTCCTGCATTGGCCGCATTGGTTGTTGTAAGTGTGCTTAGATAAATCCGGGAAGTATCGGTGAGTGTATGCGATTGCTTTTGATAGAGTGCCTCACTATTTTCACGACCAATTCCAATTACATTATTGTGATAAGAAGCAGCGACACTTGCGTCCCAAATTGTTGCGCCAGTGGTAGCGAAATAATCTCCTTGAGTTCCTCCGCCTGAGTTGTCTAGGGTAATTCCATATTTAATGGCCAAATAGGATTCAATCTGATTTCTTTCAGCTGGGGTACTTGTGCCAGTTAAGACAATTACTTCGCTCGCATCTCCAAGCCAATCTCGAGAAGGTAAACAAGGTTGTCCTCCCAAGAGTCTATCCCCGTAGGTGTCCATGTCTCCAGAATTAGCAACCGCACTAACGAGGTCATTCGCGCCAGAGTAGGGTGATGTATGTCCAGTTGGGAGCCCGTCGGATCGCCAGACACCTGCTCCGTCAAACTCAGGACTGTAGCCTGTTAATTCATAGGCACCATCGCCTGTGTTAATGCCACCGTGTAGTGTGCCATCTGCATTTGGTCCACCACACATATTAGTCCAAGTAGATAAATGGGTATAGACTCTAGTTAAATCTTCAAGTTCCACAATCGCATAAATAGAACCAAAGATAACCCCTGGGTGTCCCAAGAAGTTTCCGTTGCCGTTAAAATGAACTTTTGGATTATAGTTGTAACCAAGTTCTTCAAAAACTGGTGTTCCATTCACCGTGATTGCACCTGCTGTTCCCGAATTAGCCCAAGCTGTCAATGTACCCGTTCCAACTGCTGGAGTGGTACCGGTATTTCCTTTAATCCAAACGAGTGATCCCTGCGATGTGCCACCTGGAGATTGTGCATTAACATGATGAAGTCCTATAGTCACGAAAAGTAGGAGTAGAAGTGATTTCATAATCGTAGTGTATCTATTGTGGATACAAATGTAGATTAGCCCCTAGAGTTTGCCAATTATCCGGGTGAACAATAGGTGAACATCATAGGATAAGTACATCAAAATAAATACTCTTAGAAGAGATTCTTGAGGTAAGATTCCATGTCTTGATCAGGGGTTAGGTTCAACTTCTTTTTCAGACGATATTTTGTTGTCTTCACGGATTCCTGAGATAAGTTCTTACTAATTCCGATTTCTTTATTGGTCATTTTCATCGCAACCATTGAAGCTAGGGCAAGATCCAAATCGGTCAAGTTGGGGTGCGAAATTTTAATATTGATGTAAAAGTTACTACTTAGGATCCCCATTTTTTTCTGTAGTTGGGCTCTAGTAGATTTAACATCTAATTCATTTTGGATAAAAAGTTCTAAGCTTTTTTGTTCTGAAATGGAAATCCCTTCAATGCATTCGAGTTTCTTGATCAATTTTGAGGAAAAGTCCTGCTTTTCTTCTAATTCATGAGAGAGTAGTTTAACACTCGTCGATTCTTCATCCATTCTTAGTTTGAGAAGGTCTTGTTCCTTTTGAGCTAATTTAAGTTGGGTTTCCTTGAGGTCTGCTTTTTTTCGCGCTCTTGAAATGAGGAACAAAATCACGAGAAGTGCCATGCATAAACCGCTGATAGCGAGCCAGTTTTTTAGCCGATTTTTATCCTCTTGTGCGATTAGTTTTTGCTCTAATAATTGCTGTTCGACGTCCATTTCATGGGTAACTTGGCGAAGAGAATTCGCGGCGTTCTCCTGCGTTAACTTTGTATGGATCTCAGAGCGGTCTTGAAAGTAACTTTTGTTCAGTGAAATCCATTCTTGTAAATAGAAGTCAGATTTAGAATCGTTACCAACCGATTTATGCGATTGCATGAGTAGTCGGATCGCCTTAACTTTATTTCTTATCACTAAGAAATTAGGATAGTTGTCTAAAATAGTTGTTAGTTTTTCGATTGCTTCTTGATGATTGTTTTCCAAAATGTCAACTTCTGCGAGCAACAGTTGCGTATTTACGTATGAATCGAGATAGTTGTTCTCTAGACTTCCCTTGGCGTCCTCTTGTAAATAGATATATGCCTGTCTTAGATCTCCTTTTTCAAAATAGCATGAGCCCAAATTYCCAATAATGTATCCGTATTTCTTTCTAGAAAGACCTATACTGTCAATGATATTGATAGCCCTTGTCAACGAGTTGATGGCCTCATCAAACCTACCTAAACTCTTTGCGATCAATCCATGCTGGTTGTAACTAGCAATCATTTTTGTAGGGTTGTCTTGTTTTCGAGCAATTGAGATTGATTTTGAGGTTAAGGCGAGTGCTTTATCCGGCATCTCAAGAAGACCGTAAATCTTAGCTTTGGAATAGTAATCCAATGGGCTCTTTTCGCAGCATTTGTCGAGGTAGTTAATTCCTTCCTGATAATCACGAAGGGTTACCATATAGTTGGCCAGTTGTCTGTAGATACTATTACAGTTTATGCAGTTCTTTGTGCCTTTGGACTCATCACAGTATTTTGTGTAAGTCTCATGTGCTAGTCTGAACCCTTGGTCAATTTTGTTAAACTGATTTAGACTTCTTATTTTATGATTGTATGCATCAATTTTGTCTCCTGTTGAACCGAATTTAAGCTGGTGTTTAATATACTTATCGCCATAGTACATCGAAGAATCATAGTTGGCATCTAGGTTGTGAAAAACCCATGAACTATATATTCGGGAGGCTTCATCAGTATTGACAGAACTCTGCTGAGCCAACGAATTCGAGACGAAAAAGGGAATTGTAGATAATAAGATATACTGATATAGGAAACGCATAAGTTATTTCAAAAATACTTAATAATCTGTCGATTAATATAACTCTTTGGCCTATCTCTCTTTTCGGTAATCCAATTTAATTATGGCGATTACTTCCTATGTAGTGTTTCAATACACATAACAAAGTGCATCGTACTTAATTAACAGCCTAATTATTCTCAATCACAGTTACACTTCCATGTTTCTCACCAATCGATCCATCTGTCAAGGTTCCATATAGGCGGTAGAAATAAACTCCATCTGCAACCGGTTCGTTACTTTGTGATAAGCCATCCCATAAATAGGTTCCTGTTGCATCTACTCGATGATGTATCACATTCCCCCAACGATTGAGAATCACGATTTCGAAACTCTCAAAAACATCTGCTTTCATTTCGAAGACTTCATTTATACCATCGCCATTCGGCGTGAAGACATTCGGTAAATGAAATTCGTTCGTTACAATAATTTCAAGGTTGTAATCATGAAAACATCCATTCGTATCAGCGACAACCAAAGTGACTACATACGTTCCTGGAGGTCCAAATTCATTCGCAATACTTGCATCCGTGAAATTGAAAATTGTTTCCGTAGGGAAATACCAAGTCCATGAATCTATTGGTGCAGTAGTGAACGATGATTGATCAATAAGCGTAAACGTCGTTCCCATTTCACCTTCAGATGGATCAGCAATGAAGAGCGCATTTAAACCATTATTGATGACATAAATTGGTGGAAGTTCTAGATTGACTTCACAACCATTACCATCGAGCAATGTTGCTATTGGATCAAAGGTCTGGAATGAACCGTACTCATATGAAAATGGCGTCAAACTGTTGATCGTGGTTCCATCTCCCATTGTCCACATAATGTCAGTTACATTAGATAAACTATCCGAATCGAACAGAAATGATTGTTGACATAGATCACCAACGCTTGTCCAAGAAGCTTGCCCTGTTGGTCCGAATATTGTCAAATAATCGATCAACAATGTGTCTGCAGTACAACCGAATTCATCAACAATAGAGAATGTCGCACTATATGTTCCAGGATATACATACGTGTTATTCGGATCTTGGAAAGTTGAGAATTTCCCATCTCCAAAATCCCAATTCCATGATGTAACCGAGCCATAAGAATCTGTATTATCTGTAAACCCAGCAAAAACAGGAGGACAGGTGTAATCACCATCGCTATTCACACTCGCTCCAGTTAATGTATACGCAAGATCAATGTAAGGAACAGAGACAATCACGTTTTGTGAAACGGTATCCATACAGCCGTTTTGATCGGTTGCAATCATGGTGATTAAATGGGGAACATTGTTGTAAGCTGAACTCGTTACTTCATCAAATGAATAGTTGAAATTCCCTGTCAGTGCTGCTGATGATCCATCAACAAACCATTGATAACTCGTGGCTCCTGTACTTGTGTTTTGAGCAATGAAGTTTTCTTCGTCACAGACAACAGGATCAAGAATGAAATCTGCTGTTGGTTTTGTCAAGGTCATGTTCACCACGGATGGACTTGAAACACAACCGAATTCATCTGTTGCAACCAAGGTCGTTGTAAATGTTCCCTCAGTTGTGTAGGTAAATGTTGTGGGTGTTGGTGAGCTTAAGTTTTGTGTGGTAAGATTAGGGAAAGTCCAAAAGAAACTTTCAAGAGGAACGCCGTTTCCAACTGAACTTGAATTATTCGTGTAAGTCACTGTAATTGGAGCACAACCTGCTACGGCAGAAGGTGAAATGGCAGCATTTGGCCTCGATAGGACTTCTATAGACATAGTTTCATCATCTGTACATCCAAATATGTTCGTTGTAGTTAAGGTAAGATCATATTGACCTGGTGTAGGATGAGCATAGCTAACAAATGGTACTTGCGAGAAAAAGCTTCCGTTCCCCATATCGTAAACGAGTGAGTCTAAAATTAAATCAGTAGATGTCGAAGTGTTCGTCATGATAACAGGTAATCCTAAACAGGTCGAATCATTTGAAAGCGAGAAGCTTGCCACTGTTTCCGTGATAACGATAAAGGCTGTTATGCTGTCTTCACAACCGGTTGTGTAATTGTAGATGAATTGTTCAACAGCAAATGTGCCGTAGGTTGAATAATCGTGTGAGCTTGATCCTGCATTGAAATCGTCAATTTCTGAATCATCCAAAATCGTTGTTGTTCCATCGCCCCAATCCCAAATCATTTCAACATCATCTGGAACCGTCCCAACGATAGAGATATCTTCAACATCCAATGTAACAGGGAATGATCCTGGATTACAGAAAAGAGTTTGTGATTCAAGAAACCCAGCTATTGGTGCTTGGACATAGACAATATCTGTATAGAGAATGGTGTCTTGACAACCATTCCAATCAACGATTAGCTGAACACTGAAATAACCAGTGTCGACGGGGTATTCATATATTGGATTCTCTCCAAACCCGCTTCCTCCATCACCATAATCCCAAAAGTATTGAACATGGTTCGGGTCTGGAGTTCCAATGAAAGTTGTCGCATTCGTAAACTGGAAATCACTCTTCGCACAATCAATTGGTGGTGCCATAGTGAAATCAGGTATGGAATGCCCTCCAACTTCAATTGTATCTACAATTGTCTCAACACCTATACAACCGTTTTGTGTTGTTGCCGTGAGAGAAACCGTATAAAGTCCAATGTTTGTGTATACATGTGGAGGTGGAGTTTGCCCAGAAAATGGAGCTGATCCATCACCAAAATCCCAAGTCCATGAAATGATAGGATCGGTAATAGGATTGGGAGAAGTGGATAAATCGATGAATTGAACCGTTAAAGGAGCACATCCATTGTGTTGATCAACTGTGAATTCTACGATAGGTGCTGTAACAGTAATGATGTTTGCTAACGTCGTTGTACCTGCACAGCCGTTTGCATCAACCATGGACAGAGTTACGGAATAAGTACCATTGTCAGTGTAAATATGTGGTCCTGGATTGAATCCACTTCCGGTTGAACCATCTCCAAAATTCCATAGGTAGCTCGATCCACCAGGAGAATTGTTGGTGAAGTTGATGGTGAGTGGTGCACAACCGATCGATGCACTTGGCGTAAACGACGGCGTTGGTGGTGGATTGATCGTGATGGTTTGCGTGGCCACATCTTGACATCCTGAGTTCGTGTTTTGTGCAAGCAAGGAAATCGTGTAGGTTCCAGGTGCTGCGTATACGATACTTGGGTTTTGTGATGTTGACGTTTGTCCATTTCCAAAGTCCCAATTCCATTGGTTTGCACCAACAGTCGATAAATCGGTAATCAAAACGGCAGTACCTACGCATGCGCTTGCTGCAACGTTCATGCCTGCGGTAAAGTTTGAAACTACAATGTCATTTGTGCTTGTGTTGACACAGCCAGTAGTTGAATTCGTAACGGTTAAACTAACGGTAAAGGTTCCAGCTGTTGAGTATGTAATGGCCGATGGATTTGTTGCAGTGGATGTTTGTCCATTCCCGAAATTCCAATCGTAGGAAATATTCGGCCCAGCAACTGATGAATTTGTAAACGTAACATCAAAAGGAACGGTACATCCATTTCCTGTAAAGCTGAAACTTGTTTGTGGTAATGGGTTAACAATGATATATGCAGGCTTGACCTCTGCATCGGCTACACCGTTTTGATCTGTTACAACCAAGGTGACCGTATATGTTCCTGCAGTTGTATATGTGTGAGTAGGGTTGAGCGCATTCGAAGCTGCTCCATCACCAAAATCCCACGTTCGGCTAGTAATTGGCACTGCTCCAGCTGTTGACGCATCAGTGAAATTTATTGGAGCTCCAACACAAACTTCCAACGGTGAAGCCGTGAAATTTGCAGTTGGTGCTTGCCCAAAAGTAATTGAGGCACACAGTATCGTGAGTAGGTTTATAAGCTGTTTCATAAACGTCGGTTATTAGTGTCTAATAAATAGACGTAATATATGGCGTAAATAGGTGCTTCTACCTCGTAAATTTCTTTGGAAATGAGCAAACAGTAGTGCTCATTGATTTAATTGCCGGATTTTTTAGTTTGCCATTTCACTCATGAACTTAATTCTCATCAATCTGAGTTCTTCTTCTGAGTAGTCACCTTCAAATTCTTCGTAGGCGGCCGTTAAGTCATCTGTGTCAGCTTCAGTGAAGTAATCGTAGATTTCTTCTTGAACATCCTCATCAAGAATATCATCAATATAGTAGTTGATGTTCACTCTTGTTCCAGATTGAACAATAGATTCTATTTCATCGATAACTTCTTCCACTTTCTTTCCTTGAGCGCGACCGATGTCTTCTAGCGGCAACTTTCGGTCAATGTTTTGAATCAATTGGACTTTCATTCCCGATTTATTCACCACCGATTTCACAACCATGTCTTGCAGGCGCTCAATGTTATTTTCTTCAACGTAGGCTTTGATCAACTTTGCAAATGGCAATCCATATCTAGTTGCTTTTCCGTTTCCAACGCCTTGAATATTTGTAAGTTCTTCAATCGTTGTTGGGTATTGGAAACACATTTCACGAATTGAAGGCTCTTGGAAAATCACGAAAGGTGGAACTCCTTTTTCCTTGGATAATCGCTTACGCAGATCAACCAATTGATCAAAAAGTGCTTGATCTAGAACGGCATTTCTTCCGTCATTGGCATCTGGTTCGACAACATCTACGGTGCCTAAATAATCGTGTTCTTTGATGATTTGAAATGAAGTCGGGTTTTCCAGGAAGGCATAACCAGCTTCTGTTATTTTCAGAACACCATACGTTTCAATGTCTTTCAAAAGTAATCCTGAAACGACTGTTTGACGAATCACGGCATTCCAAAAATGCAAGTCTTTTTCTTTACCGATCCCGAAACGTGCACTTTGATCGTGTTTGTAAGCTTTCATCTCTGCTGTTACTTGGCCAGCCATGAATGAGCAGTAATGCTTCGATCGTTGTGTTTCTTTGAGTTCTTTGACAACTTTCAATAGGTTCAAAACAAATTCTTTTCCTTCTTGTCTCTCTTTTGGATTCTTGCAATTGTCGCACATCTCGTTGCACCGCTTTTCGTCGTATACTTCTCCGAAGTAATGGAGAATCATTTTCCGACGGCAAACAGATGTTTCAGAGTATGAGGCAATTTCATTTAACAATTGTCGACCAATTTCTTGCTCAGCTACTGGCTTTCCTTGAAGAAATTTCTCTAATTTTTCAACATCTTTATAGCGGTAGAATGCAACACATTCTCCTTCACCACCATCTCGTCCTGCTCGACCAGTTTCTTGGTAATAGCTTTCGAGTGATTTTGGAATGTCATGGTGAATAACAAAACGAACATCTGGTTTATCAATTCCCATTCCGAATGCAATAGTTGCAACGATTACATCCACATCTTCCATTAAGAACATGTCTTGATGCCGTGCACGTGTTCCTGCATCCAGTCCAGCATGATAGGGGAGGGCGTTGATACCATTCACCTTTAATAATTCGGCGAGCTCCTCAACTTTCTTTCTGCTCAAGCAGTAAATGATTCCACTTTTGCCTGCTTTCGTTCGGATGTATCGAATGATTTGCTTTTCGACATCTTTTTTCGGGAAGATCTCGTAATATAAATTTGAACGGTTGAAGGAAGATTTGAAGACCTTCGCGTCCAACATATTTAAGTTCTTTTGAATGTCCGTTTGAACCTTTGGTGTCGCAGTTGCCGTCAAAGCAATAATAGCAACTTGAGTAATTTCTTCGAAAATTTCACGTAAACGTCTGTATTCAGGTCGGAAATCATGTCCCCATTCTGAAATACAGTGTGCTTCATCAATTGCGAAGAATGAGATATTCACCGATTTCAAAAATTCAATGTTCTCCTTTTTGGTGAGTGACTCAGGCGCAACGTATAATAATTTCGTTTTTCCAGCAACGATATCCTCTTTTACTCTAGCCGCATCCGATTTTGTCAGGGAAGAATTAAGAAAGTGCGCAATGGAATCATCATTTGATACATGTCGCATCGCATCTACCTGATTCTTCATCAAAGCGATTAATGGAGAAACAATGATTGCCGTTCCCGGAGAAATAATTGCGGGTAATTGATAGCACATTGACTTACCCCCACCAGTCGGCATGATAACAAATGTGTTATTTCCATCCAAAACATTTTGAATTATCTCCTCTTGACTTCCTTTGAAACTATCAAAACCAAAAAACGTTTTTAGAGAATCTTTCAAATCCATTACTGCCATTTATGTGTGTTATATTGAAATCCTTATCTAAAATAAGTAAAATCTATCAATTGCGCGGAGAGTATTACTATTTTTGTGCAAATAATGGACGAGAAGAAAAACATGTCATTTTTGGATCACCTCGAGGAGCTGCGTTGGCGCTTGGTGAGATCGGCAATTGCAATTGTGATATTCGCAGTGGGGATTTGGATATTCATGGAATGGATTCTAGATAATTTATTTCTTTCCATGCGTTTTACAAGCTTTCCAACATTTCGCTTAATGTGTGATACTCTAGGGGTTTGTGTTGAATCGATCGAGATTAATATGCAAAGTACTGAGTTGCTGGGGCAATTTTCCTATGCGATTATGATGAGTATTATGGGAGGAATAGTGCTATCAT
Source organism: Fluviicola sp. (assembly GCA_002733985.1). GTDB lineage: Bacteria > Bacteroidota > Bacteroidia > Flavobacteriales_D > Crocinitomicaceae > UBA4466. The sequence goes on from NVXP01000002.1 coordinate 66,451, forward strand.
TTCCTTATCTGTTTTATCAAATTTGGTCTTTTGTAAAGCCAGGATTGAAGAAAAATGAAGTGGGGATTGCAAAAGGCATTGTCTTCTATGTAAGTATTCTTTTTTTTATTGGGATTCTCTTTGGGTACTTTATTGTAGCTCCTTTGTGTATCCAATTCTTTGGGAATTTTCAAATAAGTGAGGCAATTAAAAATGATTTCACGATTAATTCCTACATGGGAACAGTATTGTCTTCTGTGTTTTATTCGGGCCTTTTATTTTTACTGCCTGTGGTGACATATATGTTTACGAAACTTGGTGTTGTCACTCCAGAGTACTTAAAAAAGTACAGAAAACATGCAATCGTTGGTATATTAGTACTGTCTGCACTTATCACTCCTCCTGATCTAATCAGTCAGGTGATCGTTGGTGTTCCGATCGTGATTTTATACGAGATTGGAGTACTCATCTCAAAACGTGTTGTGCGTAAAAAGAAAAAAGAAGAAATGAACCAAGTTTAAATGGAAATTCTTCGTTATTTTACCACGATAACTGTATGAAACAATTCCTTCTTTTTCTACTCTTTTTTGCGCCATTGCTTGTCTATGGTCAAAAAACGAAGGTGTCTGGTGTTGTCCTTGACGGATTGTCTGGTGACCCAATGCCTTATGTCTCTGTTCACTTTCAGGCTTCGAAGATTGGAGCACTCACAGATTCGGTTGGTTATTACATGATTGACACCTATTATGGAACGGATTCCTTGGTGTTTTCTTCTTCTGGATATTTGAAAATAACAGTTGGTGTCATAAAAGATGAAGTACAAGTAATCAATGTCACCTTGCCCATTCAAGAGTCAGAATACGATGAGGTAGTTGTTGTGGCTTCGGGTGAATTTCCATCCACTATTTTACACAAGAAAGTGATCGCGAATAAGCCGATCAATGACAAAGAAAAGCTCGAATCGTACGAATACGAGGTGTACAATAAGGTACAGATGGATTTGAACAACATCGGTGAAAAATTCAAGGAGCGCGGGATAGTTCAGCGATTAGATCTCGTGATGGATTATTTGGACTCTACCGAAGATGGGAAAAGCATTTTGCCTGTTATTCTAAGTGAAAGCATATCCGATTTCTATTTCAAAAATCACCCGAAAAGGAAAAAGGAAGTTGTCAAAGCAACACGCATCAGTGGAATTGAAAATTTGCAGCTCAATCAGTTTTTGGGTGATATGTACCTCGACGTAAATATCTACGATAATTATATTCAAATCTTTAACAAGAGTTTCATTAGTCCTGTTTCTAATTCTGCACGGAGCTTCTATAAATTTTATTTAGAGGATTCAATGTTCATTGACAATCAATGGTGTTACAAACTTCGATTCCGTCCAAAGCGTACCGGAGATGTGACATTTACTGGTGAAATGTGGATTCATGATACTACGTATGCTGTAAAAGTCTTTAAAGCAGACATTTCTCCAGGAGTTAATATCAATTACGTACAAGGAATGTACCTCGAGAATCATTTCGATCAAGTTGCACCAGAAGTTTGGATGTTGACGGAAGAAAAGATGATTGTTGATCTGAAGATCACTAAGAAAACAGGAGTTTATGGATTCTTTGGGCGACGACATTCAACGCGGAAGAACTTTGTAATTAACGAACCAAGAGCAACAGAATTTTATCGTTCGGATAGTAATGTTGAAATGGAGGAAGGCGCCGACCAGCGTAGTGAAGAATATTGGGCTGGAATCCGGCACAATCCGCTCTCCAAAACAGAAGAAGGAATTGATCAAATGATTGATTCTTTGAGCGAAGTTCGCTTTTTCAAGTTCCTGAAGAATATGATTTACTTCATTTCAACGGGATATTATCCAGTGAACAAAATTGAAATTGGAAGTATTTATTCTGCTTTTAGTATCAATCCTGTGGAAGGGGTTCGAACGGCTATCGCTCTTAGAACATCGAATAATTTTAGCCGGAAAATCGAACTAGGGGGTAGAATTGCCTATGGATTCACCGATAAGCGGATAAAATATGGTTTAACATTTAGGGCGAATCTCTCCCAGAAAAAACGTACCATGCTCAGCGCATATTACAATTATGACATCGAGCAAATTGGGCAATCTTCGACCGCTGCTTCTGTAGGCTCTACGTTTGGAACGTTGTTGAGAACGGGGCCTCTTGATAAATTAACGCTCGTTCAAAAAATGGGGATTACCCTTGAGAAGGACGTTAAAAAAGACATTGTACTTTATGCCGGACTTGAGTGGAAGGAATTCGTTGCACTTGGAAAAGCAAATTATGTACGGCTGAATACAATAACAGGCCTGAACGATACGATCAGTAGTTTGCGGACAAGCGAGATTACCTTGCGCTATCGTTGGGCGAAGGACGAAGAATTTATTTCTGGTGCGTTTGATCGTACTTCTATTCGATCTCGCTTTCCAGTAATCGCTATTCAAGGTGTATTCGGAATCAAAGACATCTTCGGAAGTGATTACAACTATCAAAAAATCGACTTGTTCATTGAACATACAGCCCCAATTGGTTTCTTTGGTCGAATTAAGTATGGGATCAACGCAGGATACATTTTTGGAACAACTGCTTATCCATTTTTGAAAGTGCATGAAGGGAATCAGTCGTATTGGCTCTATCCAAATGCATTCAATAAGATGAGTTTTTTCGAATTTATTTCTGATCGATATGTGACAGGACTTCTGGAAAATCACTGGGATGGCTTGTTTTTTGATCGAGTTCCATTGGTGAAAAAGCTGAAACTAAGATTAGTGACCACCGCCCGAATCGCATACGGAAGTATTGACTCGAAACATACATCGGAAATGTTGCTTCCGAACTTCACGAAACAATTTGGAACGATTCCTTACGTTGAAGTAGGAGCTGGGATTGAAAACATCTTGAGCATTGGTCGAGTGGATGTTTTTTGGAGGCTCACACATCTTGTCCCTGGTGTTAAGGTTACGGATATTAGTAACTTTGGTATTCGAGCGAGGTACTCACTCAATTTCTAATAAGGAATAATGAAATTACACACAGAGAAAATTGCGAAGGCATACAAAGGTCGCAAGGTCGTGAAGGGTATTTCTGTTGAAGTAAAACAGGGTGAAATTGTTGGACTCCTCGGACCAAATGGCGCTGGGAAAACGACTTCATTTTATATGATTGTTGGTTTGGTAAGGCCCGATTCAGGTAAAGTTTATTTGGATGAAATGGAAATTACGAGCATGCCGATGTATCGCCGAGCAGAACTTGGCATCGGTTATTTACCGCAAGAAGTATCTGTGTTCCGAAAACTAAGTGTTGAAGATAACATTTTGGCAATTTTGGAAATGACGAAACTCTCGAAAGTAGAGCGTTTGGAAAGATTGGAACAATTGATCGAAGAATTTGGCTTGGGTCATGTTCGAAAAACTCTAGGTAATCGATTGTCTGGAGGAGAGAAACGAAGAACTGAGATTGCACGTGCATTAGCAACGAATCCCAAATTTGTCCTCTTGGATGAGCCTTTCGCAGGAGTCGATCCAATTGCGGTAGAAGATATTCAAACGATTGTTTCTGAGTTGAAGCAACGAAATATTGGTGTTTTGATAACAGATCACAATGTTCAGGAGACACTTTCTATTACAGATCGAGCATATTTACTGTATGAAGGACAGGTGCTTTTCTCGGGTAAGCCAGAGGAGTTGGCTGCTAATGAACGCGTTCGAAGCGTGTATCTCGGCCAGAATTTCGTGCTTCGAAAGAAATAATTTTTTCCATCTCACGAAAAATGGCTAAATTTATATTTTACTAGTTAACACATAAGCGATAAATTATGCGCAAATTTAAATTCTACGCTACTTCCTTATTGATTCTTTCAATATTATTTATTGGTTTTTCTTCGTGCAAGAAAGTATGTAAAATTGAGGCAGACGATGTTGATTCAGGTCTTATCGTGGAAAGTGTTGCGATATATCCACTGCATGGTTACATTACTCAGGAGATGAGCGATGAGTATCATGTTCACGATGCATCTTCAATTGCACATAAGTTTAAGATGAGTACAGATAATGGATTTACTCAATCTCCATTCAACTATGGAGAGTATAGTATTTTGGCTTATCCAATGACATTGAATTGTAGTTTTTCTATAGTTCGTGATGTAAGAGTTAATGATGCAAACATGACAGCTACATACACGATCACGGTTACGCAGTGTAAGAATCCTGAATGTTCAGAGCAACGTTATATTGAAAACTTTATCGCTGTACCAGCGATCCCAGAATCATACACGATTCTGCATGATATTAGTATTGTTGAGCAATAGAATAGCTCGAAAAACATAACTTAAAGTCTCTTTCATTGAAAGGGACTTTTTTTGTGCTCAAGAATTAATGAGAATTACTATGGCTTGGAGAGAATGCTAGTTTATGTAGTGCTTTCAATAATGATTGGATGACTGTGTTCTCGTTTTTACCAGAAAGGACGCAAGTCGAAGGTTGTTCTCCTGCAAAGTTGTATTGAGAGTACGAGATGTTTGCTTAGAACTTCGTTTTGCTAGGGAAGATTCGAATAATTGGTCGTGTATTAATCCAGGATTGGTTAATGACTCTGAAAATTATTGGACATAAAAAAAGGTCACCTTCCGATCGTTGTCGGAATTGATGACCTTGAGGTAATAAGATTGTAATCGCTTATTCAGCTAAATCTACTTGTTCAGCAGCCGGTGCATTACCGTATGCGTCACAATGTCCTCCTTTGGATGATCCACATGCAGCAAAAACTACTGTCAGCATCAATCCCATAAATGTCAAGGCCAAAAGTCTTTTCATGGTGTCTGATTTAAATTAATTAAGGTTCTAATTTGTTGTTGTTGTCTAACAATATAACGCAAAAGTACGATAAATAATATGTACGAGGCAAAATATTATCCACATCTCTAGTTGTATAGCCCAAAATAAAGTTCATTTCATCGAAAATATTGTACTTTTCCCAACGTTAATTCAGCAGATGCGTAGATATTATTTGTTCTTCATTCTATTGTTATCCTTTACTTCGTTTTCACAAAAAACGTTCCATTTGTCGTTTGCCAATGAAAGCCATGTGGGCTTTGTCAAGCATCCGACAACTTCTTTCAAGGATAGCATTTCGCTATTGAACTATGTTCGAAATCTTCAATCTTCGGCAATCAACAAAGGTTTTATTCTTGCCTCTGTTGATAACTTGTCTTTTTCGAATCAAATTGCAACCCTCGATTTCTACTTAGGAGAGCGATTTGAACATGCAAATGTCACAATTGAGCAAGAGGAAATGGGTTTTATTCGGAAACATTCAAACTTGAATGAACGCTTTATTTCTCAACTAGCTTTCACACCCAAAGTACTATCGTCTGCTCTCAAGTCAATTCAAAAGACCTATCTCGACAATGGTTATCCATTTGTTCGCCTGCAGTTTGTAAATGTGGTAATTCAGGGCTCGAACATGTCGGCAGATCTTCAAATTGATAGAGGGAAAATCTACGTGTGGGAGGATATACATGTGAAAGGCGATTCGACGATTACTAGAAACTACATTTCAAGTCTTTTGGGAATAAAAGTTGGAGAGGTTTACAATGAGTCTGCCCTGAAAAAGATCAAAAACCGTATCAAGCAAGTTTCGTTCATGAAGGAAATTAAGCCACATGAAATTCTCTTTACTAAAACAGGGGCCGAACTTTACGTATATATAAAGAGTAGTCCAGTGAGTTCAGTAAATGGTGTTGTGGGACTTCAACCGAATCCTGTCACGCAAAAAGTTTCCTTTACGGGTGAATTGAATTTGAAATTATTGAATACGCTGAAGCGTGGAGAATTGGTCGATATTCGTTGGCAAAGTATTCGAGATCAAACACAATCAATGAAAGTTCGAATGAACTACCCGTTCTTATTCAAAACATCTTTTGGACTGGATGGTAATTTTCAGTTGTATAAACGAGATACCTCCTTCATCGAATTGCGCACTACCGCTGGAGTTCAATATTTCATGTCGCACGGAAGTTATGTGAAGGCGTTTTATCAGAATATTCAATCGAACGTGCTTTCTGGAGGCAATAACAATCCGACGTATGCGAAATTGGGGACCACAGCATCGAATAATTATGGATTGTCCTATGTTCGTCAATCACTCGATTATGTTCCAAACCCATCAAATGGTCATCAATTTCAAGTGACGGGAAGTGCGGGAACGCGAACGTTTCAGTTAAGTGATACTTCTCAAGTTCTGAGTTCACTCATTTTGAAAGGAGAAGTTTCAGCGGAGTTCTTTATTCCTCTAGCAAAACGACACGTACTTCGCGTGGCAAATCACACAGAGTTCTATAATACAGAAGAGATTTTCCAGAATGAATTGTTCCGATTTGGTGGTCTGACTTCTCAGCGTGGCTTCAATGAAGACGAACTCGTGGCTTCAACACTTAGCACGACGACCTTTGAATACCGATTCTTATTGGATCAAGATTCCCATGTTTTCGCTTTCTATGATCAAACGTGGTACGAAAATAATTCAACGACTTACACGAATGATCAACCTTTTGGTTTTGGAATTGGATTCTCATTTAGTACAAATTTGGGTGTCTTCTCGATCTCTTACGCACTCGGTAAACAGCTGAACAATCCCGTTCTTTTGAGCAACAGCAAAGTCCACTTTGGTTATATTGCTTACTTTTAATTCATGGAATATTTATTGTTGATTTTAGGGATCGTTTTGGGCGGTTTGATCAGTTTTATCATCGTTCAGCGCATGCAAGCACAGAAAAATGCTAGCCTCACATCCGAATTGGAGTCACTTAAAGTGGAGAAGGGAACCCTTGCAAGTGCCAATCAACATTCTGAAGAAGAAAACCGCGGATTGAAGGAAATGGTGAGTGCACTTCGCGCTTCGAATCAAGCTGAAATGACCAAAGCGATTGAGTACAAAAGTAAGTTTGAAGCGCTCGAAGAAAAGCTGAAAGATCAGAAAGAAGAATTCAACGGTTTGCAAGATAAATTCACGAAGGAGTTTGAACTCGTAGCGAATAAAATCCTCGACGAGAAAACGTCGAAATTCACGGAGAAGAACAAAGAGAACATCGATGCAATTCTAAATCCACTGAAAGAAAAGATTTCTGAATTCCAGAAGAAAGTAGAAGATACTAATGAGAAAAGTATCGCTCGCTCCGCTGAATTAGATAAACACCTGGGAATGTTGCGTCTGTTGAATCAGGAAATGGCGCAAGAAACGAGGAGTTTAACGAAAGCACTTCGCGGAGATTCTAAAACACAGGGGAATTGGGGAGAAATGCACCTCGAAGCGATTTTGGAAAAGGCAGGCTTGCAGAAAGGTGTTCATTACACAAAGGAAACGAATTTGAAAACGGATGACGGCTCGAACCAACGTTTGGATTACATCATCAACCTTCCAGATGGAAAACACCTCATTCTCGACTCTAAAGTCTCGCTAACGGCTTATAGCCAGTTCAATGATAGCGATGATGAAGAGGAACGAGTAACTGCCTTGAAACAGCACTTGTTGAGTGTCCATTCTCACGTAAAATTATTGGGAGACAAAGATTACCACAATTTGTACGGAATCAATTCTCCGGATTATGTATTGATGTTCATTGCGAATGAGCCTGCCTTGACGCTTGCTATGCGAGAAGATCAAACCTTATTTGAAAAAGCCTTGGATAAAAATGTGGTCTTGGTTTCGACGTCAACTTTGCTAGCTACGCTAAGAACGATATCGTATATCTGGAAGCAAGATCTACAGAACAAGAATGCAGAGGAAATCGCTCGTCAGGCCGCTGCTTTGTATGATAAGTTTGTGAACTTCTCTGATGACTTGGTGAAGTTTGGAGTGCAATTGAAAACCGCAACGGGAACGTACGAAGGTGCGATGAAGAAACTGTCGGAAGGAACTGGAAACTTGATTCGAAGAACGGAGAACTTGAAGAAGTTGGGCGTGAATCCGAGCAAGGCGATTAATTCGAAGTTGATTGATCGGAGTGAGGAGTAGGTGGGGGATTGTTCGATTCTCAGATTATCCGAGACGCTGTGCTAAGATTATCCGATTACGTTTTTTGTAGGGTTCATTTGTGATTTCTCAGGCGTTTATCGTCTGGGCGTTCGGGCGGGCTAACATTACAAGTCCTTTTCCAATGGCCATTGGAAAGCGGGCTTTTCATTCATATCCCTAACGCTTCCGAACTTCCTGTTCGGCGTTACGGTCTTCAGAAATGCATTTCTTCTTCTTTATCATAGTTGGTTACGTTAGCGCAGAGAATATGATAAGAAGAAAATTCTAGCTCAAATTGAGGATATCAATGGCTACTTCATGTCATTCTTTATCTTTCTTTGAACAATTGAGACTAAGACAACACAGTAAATTATCTAGATTCCATTTGCGAGGTGTGATTTTACTATTATCGGACTATCGGACTATCGGACTATCGGACTATCGGACTATCGGACTATCGGACTATCGAGAGCTGATATCGAAACGTGTTGGCTGAGCTTGTCGAAGTCAAAACAACATCCCAGCGATCACAGCAGTACTCATACAAGCCAATGTTCCAGCAAACAACGCCTTCACACCATACTTCGCAAGAATACTTTTCTTCTCAGGAGCGAGTGCCCCAATTCCACCAACTTGAATTCCAATAGAAGCAAAATTGGCAAATCCACAGAGTACATACGTACACATTAAGGTTGATTTATCCGACATGTAATGTTTCAAGGTTCCGAGATCTGCGTAAGCGACGAACTCGTTCAAGATTGTCTTCTCACCGAGTAATTGTCCAACCGTCATACAATCAGCCCAAGGAACACCCATAATCCATGCGAATGGAGATAGTATGTACCCGAGAATGGCTTCAAAAGATAACGCGTCATAATGTCCCCAGCTTGCGACAACCTCATTGAGTCCTGTGTAATGTCCAAAGAACCAAAGGAGGTAGTTAGCGAAAGCCATCAAGGAAATAAATACGATCAACATTGCTCCAACGTTCACCGCAAGTTTCAATCCATCCGTTGTTCCGTTGGTAATTGCCTCGAGTGCGTTTGTTCCAATCTTGTCTTTTGCAACAGATAAATCTTCATTAATTTCTTCCTTCTCTGGAACAATGATCTTAGCAAAGACAATTGCTGCCGGAGCACTCATCAGGGAAGCTGTCAATAAATGCTTCGCGAAGTAGATTTGAGATTGGTGATCATCTCCACCAAGGAAACCAATGTATGAAGCCAGAACACCACCAGCAATGGTCGCCATTCCACCCGCCATCAAACACATGATTTCGGATTTTGTCATTGTCCCTAAGTACGGTTTCACCAAAAGTGGCGCTTCCGTTTGGCCCAAGAACACATTTCCAGCAGCAGATACACTTTCAGCACCAGACAAGCCCATCAATCGTTTCATGACATACGCCATGAACCAAACGATTTTTTGAAGGATTCCCCAATAGTAGAGAAGACTACTCAATGCTGAGAAGAAGATAACCGAAGGTAAAATCCAAGTAGCAAAGTTTTTTACATATGGATTAACCTCACCAGACATGAAATCTCCGAACACGAAACTTGCTCCGTTGTGTGCGAAGTTTACCGTTTTYACGAAAGCCCTAGAAATGAAATCGAAAATGTATTCAACGCCTGGTACTTTTAGTATAAGAAGGGCGAGCACAAGTTGAAGYAATACACCTTTGATCACGAGTGACCAATTGATGCTTTTTCGATCGCTACTCAATAAAAATCCAATGAATACAAGAGCAATCATTCCCATCAATCCTCTTAGAATAGAAATGAGAAGATTGGTTTCTTCCTTTTTTGTCGTCTTGAAAGTTGAGAAGACTTCTCCCTTTTTGAATGAAAGTCGTTCTGCGGTTTCGTAAACAATTTCCAATGTGTCTGATGCAGGAATTGAATCGGAGATTGTTCCTGAAAGAATGAGTGATTTTCCTGTTTGTGTCCATGTACCGGACTTCAGGCTAGTGAGAGTGCTATCAGTGGTAGAAAAAGTATGATCTTTTGAAAGGGTAAACGATTGTTTCCCGTTCATTAATTTCTTTCCAACGGCATCATTTGCCATTGAACTAGTGGTTAAAAAACAAATAAATAGGATGCTAAGCGCTACGCTTATTGATTTCATCCCGAATTTTTGATGCAAGTTCATAGTCTTCGTTGGCAATAGCTTCGTTGAGTTGATTTTCCAGTTCTTCCAACGATACTGAAGCGATAGTTTCAGCTTGCTCTTCCGTTTCTTCCGATTCAGAAAATAGCGCATCATCGTCTCCTTCGGCTGTTTCGTCAAGCAGAATTCCCGCACTTGAAAGAATGTTTTCGAAGGTGTAAACTGGACATTTAAAACGAACACCAATGGCAATAGCATCAGATGTTCGAGCATCAATTTCGGTCTCTTTACCGTTTAATTCACAGACTAGTTTGGAGTAGAAAATACCTTCCACAAGGTTGTAAATCACGACTTCCTTTACTTGGATGTTGAATGTAGTAGCAAAGTTTTTAAATAAATCGTGTGTGAGTGGTCGCGTTGGAACCATTTTTTCGAGCTCAATAGCAATGGCCTGAGCTTCGAATCCACCGATTATAATTGGTAGCCGTCTATTTCCATCTACTTCTGACAGAACCAGCGCATAAGCACCTGATTGTGTCTGGCTGTAAGATAATCCAACGATTTCCAATTTAATCTTTTTCATGTTCGGTATGCGATTTCAGAAACTGATAAAAAAGTTAGGGAAGTGTTCCGATTTGCTATCGGAATCCCTTCCCTAATTATTATTGTCCCGCTAAAATAATATTTCTTAGTGAGAAATGTTAGTTCGATGATTTGAATTTTTTAACTGCCGCCGTTAAACGAGGAAGAACTTCAAACGCATCACCTACAATTCCGTAGTCTGCAGCTTTGAAAAATGGTGCTTCAGAATCCGTATTAATCACAACGATTACCTTCGATCCGTTCACTCCAGCTAAGTGCTGAATTGCTCCAGAAATTCCGGCTGCGATGTATAGATTTGGACGAATAGCAACACCTGTTTGCCCAACATGCTCGTGGTGAGGACGCCATCCAATATCTGCTACAGGCCGCGAACAGGCTGTCGCTGCACCCAATTCTGCTGCCAATTCTTCAACCATTCCCCAGTTTTCTGGACCTTTCAATCCTCGACCTGCTGAAACAACTAATTCTGCTTCTGGTAATGGAATATCTCCTTCAGGTTTTTTCGTATCAAGAACTTTAATTGCTGCATCTCCAGCGTTCCCTTCGAAGTCTTCAACTGAACATGCACTGCCACCATTTTCTGGTTGAATGCTGTTCGGAAGTAATGAAATAATTTTTTTCTCCGTATTGATTTTTACATGACCGAATGCTTTTCCAGAGAATACATTCACTTTAACAGTGTCTCCTTCAGGAAGTGCAACGGCACCTGATACCAATCCTGCTTTCATGCGAACTGATAAACGTGGAGCAACTGCTTTTGCTGTTAAATCATGAGAGAAAATTACTGTATCTGCACCAACAGCCTCTACTGCAGATGAAACCAATCGGGTAATTTGTTGAGGATCATTTCCTACAGAACGATCGATCATCACTTTGGATGCACCGTATTCTCCCAATGAAGCAAGTGCTGCATCGTCTCCGTTTCCATTTGCAACAACGATTACTTCGTTCCCTAATTTTTTCGCGTAGCTAACAACTTCTAAAGAGGCTTTGCCAATTCTATTGTTAGCGTTTATATATACTAATGTTGACATAATTCGATAGATTAAATGACTTTCGCCTCGTTGTGTAACAAACTCACCAATTCATCCATGTTTTCAGGATCGATCATCTTACAAGCAGCCTTAGCTGGTGGAAGATCATACGTTTCAAACGTAGTTAACGCTTGAATATCTGCTGGAGGAATTACCGTCAATTGTTTTGTTCGTGCTGCCATAATTCCACGCATATTAGGAATTCGTTGTTCAGCCATTCCTTTTGCACATGATATAACTGCTGGAATAGTTACTTCGCTAACTTGAACACCACCTGCGACTTCAGATTCTACTGTTGCTGTTGTTCCGTTCACTTCTAATTTAGAAGCAAGAGATACAAACGGTAGGCCCAACGCTTCGGCTAGCATACCACCAACTTGAGATCCGTTGTAGTTGATTGTTTCTTTTCCTGTTAAAATCAGGTCAAATTCGTTTGTTTTAGCATACTCAGCAATTTGCATCGCTGTGAAGTATGCATCCGTTGGATCAGCATCGATTCGAACTGCTGCGTCCGCACCAATTGCTAATGCTTTACGGATTATTGGATCGTCAGTAGCAGTACCAACTGTACAGACTGTTACTGTTCCGCCACCCGCTTCTTTCAACTCAAGAGCACGCACTAAGGCATACCATTCATCGTAAGGGTTGACAATATATTGAACTCCATTTTCATCGAACTTCGAGTTCCCTTCAGTGAAGGCAATCTTAGAAGTTGTGTCTGGAGATTTACTAATACAGACTAATAGTTTCATTCCGGAAATTTTTATTAAATCGAGCACAAATTTAATAATTAAATCGGCCATTTTTACAATCGACTCTTAGAATCTTTATGCGTACATAATACATTTGCAGTCAAGTGTGTTTTTAATCTACGGAAATCGATGAATTTTAGATAATCAAGGCGAGAAAAATAGCTGTGAGAATTGTCCGAATCATTTGGCATGCATCTTGTTAATTTCTTGTTAAATCTAAGATCTGTGAAACGTTTTTTTAGCCTGTTTTCTATCTCGATAGTTCTTGTATTAACCATGTCTCGCTGTGAATTACTATTAGCCATTGCTACAGCGAGTGAAGACAATTGTGAACGATATTCAATTTATAGGAGTACTATTTTTGGTAAAGACGATTTGCTTTGGGAGGAAACATCATGTGATTATGATTCTGTCAGACTTGAAGAGCGATTCAAGGAAAAAATGGCCTATTACACAGACCTGTATTCAGGCAGTTACGTTTACAAAGAGCATGTTACTTACAGTCAATAAATTTCAGACTTTTCTAACTGGGTTTTGTTTGAATTTTCGTTTTCCGACTTTCTTGCCTATTTTCTTTTACAAAACTTCGAATTTTGTTACATTTGGCGACCTGTTTTTACGGGATTAAACAAGTTAGATCATGAAGACTATACAATTTAGAGAAGCGTTACGCGAAGCAATGAATGAAGAAATGCGACGCGATGAGAAGGTTTTCTTAATGGGAGAGGAAGTTGCCGAGTACAATGGGGCATACAAAGTTTCGCAAGGAATGCTTGATGAGTTCGGAGCAAAGCGTGTCATTGATACACCGATTGCTGAGCTTGGTTTTACTGGAATCGCTGTTGGAGCTTCAATGAATGGTCTTCGACCGATTGTTGAATTCATGACATGGAACTTCGCGATTTTAGCCGCAGATCAAATTATTAATAGTGCAGCGAAGATGTTGCAAATGTCCGGTGGACAATATCATTGCCCAATTGTTTTCCGTGGAGGAAATGGTAGTGCTGGTCAACTTGGAGCAACGCACTCTCAAAGTTTTGAGGCATTTTATTCTCATGTTCCTGGATTGAAGGTAATCACACCATCAAATCCTGCGGATGCGAAAGGCTTGTTGAAATCAGCAATTCGTGACAATGATCCAGTGGTTTTCTTGGAATCTGAGAAAATGTACGGAGACAAAGGAGAAGTTCCAGAGGGAGAATACTTAATTCCAATTGGTGTTGCTGATGTAAAACGAAAAGGTCGTGATGTTACGATTGTAAGTTTCGGAAAAATCATGAAAGTGGCATTTGAAGCTGCTGATGTTTTGGAGAAAGAAGGTATCTCATGTGAAGTAATCGATTTACGTACTATTCGACCGATTGATTACGCAACAGTAGTGGAATCAATCAAGAAAACGAATCGCTGTGTAGTTCTTGAAGAATCGTGGCCATTGGCTTCTATTTCTTCAGAGATTGCTTACCACTTGCAACGCTACGCATTTGATTATTTGGATGCTCCAGTGATGCGTGTGACTCAAACAGATACACCAATTGCATTCTCGCCAACCTTGATTGCAGAAGCATTGCCAAATACAGAGCGATTGATTGCGGCAATTAGAACAACATTGTACAGATAGTGATTAAGATAATGATCAGGTTCAGCTTAATTCTGGTTACTTTATTTTTGTCTTCTCAAGTATTTGGCCAACTTTACTACTCTTTGGGTTTGAAAACACAAAGAGTTAATTTTCTCTACGTATATGAAGGAGATCCAGAATATTCTTACGATGATGAGCTAAATACGTGGGTTTTATCCGATGGAATGGATTCAATTCAATCCAAATTTATCTCTTTTGGACCAACACTCTGTTATGGCTACCATTATGATATCACAGATCAGATTGCGGTTGCTGGAGAATTGGAGGGTTTTCTCGGATTATTGAATGTCCCTGGAGATAGGTTTTATTTTGACTTTGGACTCGGCGTTCGTGGATCGTATACATTAAATAGTTCACGTTATTCAAATGTGTTTTTGAGATTAGGAGTTGGCTATGGAATGAATCGAGGCTACAGCGAGAATGATGTTCTTGGTCTTAATTGGCGCCTTGGCTATGAGCATGATTTCGATAGTTTTCTGCTTGGGTTTGCATTAGACGGAAACGCTTTTGTGGAGGATTTGTCTTATTATGCAACAGTTAATGCTGATGCATTAATCGGTAGGAAGTTAAATTCCATTGGTGTTGTTGTTTATTTCTCAATCGGTAAACTATAGAGATTTGATTATCTCTTCATCAGAAGCGCTCGCATTTGGTGTTTTAGCATCTATTTCATTCCCTAAAATGAAAGTTACTAAGTTTACGACTGAGCAATCAAACTTAATCTTGAACTAATCCCGCACTGTATGAAATTCATCCTGTTTGTTATTTTTATATCAGTTGTTTCTCTTTATGGGAACAGTCAATTTTATTATTCTTATGGATTGAAAACCCAGCTAGCCAATTTCTTCGCGGTATACGAAACAGAGGAGGGTTACGAATACGATCCTGTCACTAACGCGTATGTTTTAACACATGGTAGAGATACTGTGCAAGACAAGCTTGTTCGTTTAGGACCTACGTTTATCTATGGTTGCAATTTTGAGTTGACCGATCATTTCTCTGTGGGCGCTGAATTAGAAGGGTTCATGGGAATGCTAAAATTAGCCGGTAATGGAGGGTTTTATATGGATTTTGGTCTCGGTGTTCGAGGGTCGTATGTGTTGAATAGTGACAGGTACTCAAACCTATATTTACGCCTTGGCGCAGGTTATGGAATGTACCGCTATTTTAATGATCATGACGTCTTGGGACTCAATTGGCGCCTTGGTTATGAACATGATTTCGATGTTTTCCGTTTGGGAGTAGCCCTAGATGGAAATATGTTCGTTGAGGATCTCTCTTACGATGCAACGAGCAGGCAGGAATTCCTACTGGAAAGGAAGTTGAGTTCGATCGGATTCGTGGTCTATTTCTCTTTCGGTGAGTATTATTGATTTTACTCCACCTCTAACCTCAATGAACGTAGTCAAGAATTTAAAATAACTTTGTCTAAACAAGATAGCCATGCGATTTCACACAAGAAAATGGGTTAAACCAGAAGATTTGAATCCCAACGGAACATTATTCGGAGGTCGATTATTACAATGGATAGATGAAGAAGCTGCGTTGTATGCCATTGCTCAACTCGAGAATACAAAGATTGTCACCAAGTATATTTCCGATATCAATTTTCAAGATAAAGCTGAAAAAGGAGACATCATTGAAATTGGTATGGATGTCGTCAAGTTTGGAAAAACATCTTTGACCTTGCGCTGTGAAGTGCGTAACATGATGACGCGTGTATCAATTATTTCAATTGACACCTTAATCATGGTGAACCTTGGAGAAGATGGAAAGCCAACACCACATAACAAAACAAAAATTGAGTTCATCAAAGATCGACTGAAAGACAAGGAGGATTGAGATCAACTTTCTGAAGCGATCATAGCCCATTCTATTTCACGTTTGGAATGGTAATCTTATATTTTCTGGTTTGATTGATGTCAATCGTTCACATTTTTTTTGTGGAAATTTCCCCGTTTTTACATCTTATAGATAAGTTAAACTAAATCGAAGATGTATGATAAAGAGAGGTGGATTGATAGTAGTTGGTGTAATGTGTTTTTCAACCGTGTTTGCTCAAACGAGTAAAGAATTACGCCCCTTAAATGAGTTTTCATTTAGTTTATTCGGTGAGTTAAGGAAGGGAAATCAAAATGTATTTTTCTCACCTTTGAGTGCGTATTTGTCTTTAGGAGTTCTTTCAGAAGGAGCGGCAGGAACAAATAAGGCTCAGATTGATTCTGTTTTGGGACTTGGAAAGAAGATTGGTATCTACCAAGTGCGAAGTGGAATCGATGAGATGATGAGCCATTATGTGGGCAATGGGAAAATTCAATTGGCAAATGGGTGTTGGGTTGATCAATCTATTGTCCTAAAAAAAGATTTCTTAAAAGCATTTTTGAATCAACCGCTGTCGAGTATAGAGACGGTGGATATGAGTGATCCTGCTTCTGTCGTTGAGAGCGTAAACGCTTGGGCGGATAATGTTACTAAAGGAACAATCCCCAATTTAATATCTGCTAATGCAATTGCTCCGCAAACCAAAATGCTCCTTTGTAACTCTCTTTACATGAATTTACCGTGGGAAAGAGGGTTTAAACCTAGGTCCACTTATGTACATGAGTTTACAGACGCCAATAAGATGAAAAGCAATCTGAAGTTCATGTATAAGATGGGATACATGGAGTATGCTTATGAGAAGAAGTGTCATTTGGTAGTGCGTGCCCTTGGAGATGGGGATCAGGTCTTTTGTATTGTCATTCCAAAAGAAGGATACTCACTTGACGAGGTGGAAGGTCAGTTTACATCGAAGAAGTTATCGCAGATGTTGAGACGAACATACGATCAACGGGTGAGATTGAGTTTGCCCAAATTCACAATGGAAGGCGAGTACGACTTTAAGCAACCTTTAAAGAATATGGGACTCAAGGAGATGTTTACAAATGCTCCCGACTTTTCTATGATGACTGATGACAATTTGATGGTCGATGCGATAAGTCAAAAAGTGAAAATTGATGTAAATGAAAAACGAATAGTCGCTGCCGCAGTAACCGTTATTAGAGGTGATACAGGCTCAGCTGCAGGAATGCCAGATCCAGATATACCTGTAGATTTTGTTGCCGATCGTCCTTTCCTATTCTTTATCATTGATAAATCGACAAAAGGCATCTATTTCATGGGAAGATATACTGTTCCAAACGAAAAGGACATTGTAATGAATGAGGAATAGAATCCTGCGGGTAAAAGAGAAATTACATTCGTTCAATCGTGTGAGCAGTAACCTTTAATGATTCCACGTCAATTGAAACACCGTCAGAGGCAACAAAGTAAAATTGCATTTTATCTTCTCGATGACGAATCCTTTGTAAGTTGATGTAGAGAATTTGCTTAGCGTAATGTTTCTCATCTTGTCCAATTGACAATTCAACAGGACTCCAGTTATACCAATTGTACACGCTAAACAGTTCTGACATTAGAATCGCGCTTTTTGTTGAGTCGCTTGTTTTTGATACAATTTCAACACGTAGCATTCCTTCGTCACTTGGTAATTTATCAAGGACGACATAATCAGTTAGGAAGAGCGATCCGTTTTCAATGTTAACAGGTTCTACTAATTCATAAACTAGTGTTTCGGTATATGAATAATCTGATTTCGGAAGAGCTTGTGCACGATGAATCCATGTTGGGTCCATTATTCCTCGATTCATTTCTTGGTGCTTTGAAGTGTAATTAGGGATATCAACCTGACCAAAAATATACCAGTAATGCTGCTTCGTCATGTTTTCAAAACTCAAGTAACCTTTGAAGCCTTGATGAATTTGAAGGACAGTTAATAAGGAACATGCCATAAGGAAAGCGTAACCAGAGATCTTTGCGAAACGATGTCTCCAGTCAGAAATAGATACTCCAATTAGAATAGCAACTATTGGATAGATTTCTACCATTACCCTAGATCCATAAGATTGGGCATACCACCAACATTCCCAAGAACTCATCACCCAGATGTAAATGGATAAAAAGCTAAGGCAAGACCAGAAGAGAGCTTTGTTTCTTTTGTAGAGGACATATAAGCCGTGTAATCCAATGAGAAAGATCGGGCTATATACGAGCCAGCCTTTTTTGTAGGAAAACAGGAAGTCAGTGAGGTGTGGGTCTGAAAGTACAATGTCTTCTGAATGTAGATTTGGAACAAATGGTTCTCCACCAATGATCCACCAATAAGCAATTTGGGGAATGTTCCACAACAGTCCTAAAACTGGATATATCCAAATGCGTTTAAAGAAAGCCCAGCGAATACCATAGGTGCTAAGCAGTAGAATTGTCGGGAATAGACCCAGTAAGACTTGAGTTGGTCGGATGGCCACTGTCAAACCAAGTATAAGCGCGGATATCAGAAGGTGTCGTTTTGAATCCTTCCGAATGGCTTGAATAGTATGGTAAAGGAAAATCGCATTTAATGCAAACAAGTAGAGGTGTTGAAGGTCGTGTTGAAGGAAGAAGGTCGTATAAATGTTCGAAGCGATATACAGAACCAAGATGGTAATCGCCGTAGTTTTTTCGTCAATGTAGAGAAGGAGCAGTTTTCTCAAGTAGAGCAATCCGAGAAATATAAAGAGGAGTGCGTTTAAAATGAACGCGATATAGTAGGGTTTACTAAACCCATCGGTTTTATAACCAAAGATGCGAGCGAATACGTCGCCAATAACATAGGAGGGGAGTTCAAGGAAGGCTTGTCCCAGGTGATAGGTGTTCAGTTCTTTTCCTTTCTCGGTTCGAACTATTTGATAGGCATAGATTCCTCCACAGTATTCATCTTGAAGTTTTTGAGCCCATTCTTGTTTAATATCGAGATTTCCTTCGTTGAAAAGGTGAGGCAAATACAAATAGTACCCATAGCCATCATATCCGCAAAGACATTCATCATCGCCAGAAGCAACATCGATCAGCTTTGGAGTAAAGCTGACMRCGAAKACRGCGAAAACCAACAATACAACTTTCCCAGAAAGGCTTTGAAGCAACTTCATGCGGCAAGTTAATAATCTCGCGAGATAAATGGATTGATAAAAAATCAAAATTGTAAATAGAATTTATTCCCTTTTTTAACAATAGAAATTCATTTAATTGAAGGTGACCGTTTTCTGGATTATTGGCGCTGTTTTATCCTTTTTCCACATCTATATTTGGTACTTAAATTGTATAGAGGTGTATATTTTACTCAATCATTTGTAATGAAGTTAAATGCTGTTCAGTTTTAAGTGGTTAATATTGAAATGTCTAAAAATGGATGACGTGTTTAATATACGTCAGGTGCGTTTAGATTTTTTGTTAAACCTTAATTACTGTTTTATGTATTTATTAAAAAAAAGTTCGTATTTATTATTTCCAGTTTTCGCACTGGCGCTAGTCTTTAGCTGTACTAAGGAAAATTTGTCAGAGGATCGGGTAGAGGAGTCTGTTCTTACTGCTGAAGAGTTGAAGGTACAGATTCAAAATGATGGCCTTACCATTGCTCTGAAAAATAAGGGGATTGAAGAGTTTAATGTATTCCTAGCGCAAGATGGTGTTTCAAACTTAATGAATGAGGTAGAATTGGGTGCCCATTTTTCTCGAACGTATCGTTTGGAATATTTTGAAGCAATAAAATCGAAGTATTCTGATTTGAAAGCTTATTCTGATAAAGTACAAATAGAGATTGTATTTGATGTTCCCACGGACAAAATAGAAATAGCTGAAACCCTTCAGAGAATTTACCTCCAAAAATCGGCTTCATGTGGTGGTCTTTTGAACGGTATCTTTAATGCCCTGGATGCGGCGTTTGTCTTCTCTGATATCGGAAATCACGAAGGCGTGAACGATATGACTGAGCTCGCGAATAATCTAATGGAAATGTATCAAGAACACTGTGGGTAGTGTATTAATTCCTCATTATAGATAACCCAAAGAGTTTAGATTTTAAACATATTGTGGGTGTATTAATTTAAGGGCTCCGCGACATAAATAGATAGTTTATGTCACGGAGTTCTTTTTTTGTCAAAAATGCGCGTTTTGATCAGTAAGGTTCACCAAGCAATAGGATCAGGAAACGTTTATTTCCCTAGATCAAATTCATTGTATGCTTTTGAGAATTGCCAACAAGGTTTCGGGTTTCAGTCGAACCGAATAATTTGGATTGACATAACTGAATTGAATTACTCCGTTCTCAATAATATACACTGCTGGAACTGGAAGGATGTGATGTTTCTCTCCAGACCATTCCTCGACATCCATCCCATAACTATCTCGATACTTAATATAGTTTGTACTGTCGACTTCCCATCCGATACCAAAAGCGGTGATCAGTTCTGCTTTACTGTCGGAGAAAATTTCATATTCACTTTGTGACTTGACTTGACTAACCCCGAGAGAATCAAACTGATCAGGCGTGATTCCATAAAGTTTGAAACCAAGTGAGTCAATTTCATCCTTGATTTGACCAAGCGCACTCAAATGACGTATACAATAAGGACACCATCCTCCACGATAGAAAACAACGATAACTTTTTCTTCTGCTATGATACTACTGAATTCAATACTATCTCCATCTGGATTTGTAATGAGAACTGATTCTGGTACTTTTTCACCAATCTTCAGTGGACAGATATCGTACATCTGGTCTTGGGCGCTTGCTGAGAATAGTAAAATCAAGGAAATCGAAAGGGAGAGAAGGTAGTTCATGTTTGTTATTTTGACTTTAGACGAAGGTAGATTCGAATACTTGCAATCACACTTAGAATTGTATTGTCAAATTAGCGTATGTTTTTTATGTAATTGGTTAAATTTGTTCAACGATTAATAGTGAAAAATCTGTCTTCACTTTTTTTTAAAAAAGATGTACACACACCATTGTGAAAAAAACGATCTTTTTTCGCTGAACCCCTTGGTTTTTAAAATAAAACCCTTACATTTGCACCCCGAAAAGTGTTTTCGGGCTATATATTTATTCATTAAAGTTAACAGTATTTTTATGCCAACTATCCAACAATTAGTTCGCAAAGGGAGAAAAGTCGTAAAGAAGAAGAGCAAGTCTGCAGCACTTGATTCTTGTCCTCAACGAAAGGGAGTATGTGTACGTGTGTACACCACTACGCCTAAGAAGCCGAACTCGGCAATGCGTAAAGTTGCTAGAGTGCGATTAACAAACGGTAAGGAAGTCAACGCTTACATCGGAGGTGAAGGTCACAATCTTCAAGAACACTCATTAGTATTGGTCCGTGGAGGAAGAGTAAAAGATCTTCCAGGGGTACGTTACCACATCGTTCGTGGTGCTGAAGATACAGCAGGAGTAGAAGGAAGAACGCAAAGACGTTCAAAGTATGGAACTAAAAGACCTAAGAAGTAAAATTCTTTAACCTTTAAAAACATCACAAGATGAGAAGAAGAAAAGCGAAAAAGATAACTATTCTACCAGATCCAAAGTTTAACTCGGTGACGGTAACGAAGTTTGTGAACAACCTTATGTTCAGCGGGAAGAAAAACCTTGCATTTAAAATTTTCTATGAAGCGATGGAGATCATCGATGCTAAAATAGAAGATTCAACAGGATTAGATACTTGGAAAAAAGCGTTAGACAATATTACTCCTAGCGTTGAAGTTCGTAGCCGCCGTGTTGGTGGAGCAACTTTCCAAATTCCAACTCCAGTTCGTGAAGGCCGTAAACAATCACTTGGAATGAAGTGGTTAATCGGGTATTCACGTAAGCGTAATGAGAAAACTATGGCTCAGAAATTAGCTATGGAAATCATCGCCGCTTCGAAAGAAGAAGGTGCTGCTTACAAGAAGAAAGAAGATACATTAAGAATGGCTGAGGCAAACAAAGCGTTCTCACATTTTAGATTTTAACAGAAATGGCTAGAGATCTTAGATTCACAAGGAATATTGGTATTGCCGCGCATATTGATGCTGGTAAGACTACGACTACTGAGCGTATCCTTTACTATGGTGGTGTAAATCACAAAATTGGTGAGGTGCATGATGGTGGTGCTACAATGGATTGGATGGAGCAAGAGCAAGAACGTGGTATCACGATTACTTCTGCTGCAACAACATTGAAATGGAATTACCGTGATCAAGAATATCACGTAAATATTATCGATACACCAGGTCACGTTGATTTCACTGTTGAGGTGAATCGTTCATTACGTGTACTTGATGGTCTAGTATTCTTGTTTTCAGCAGTTGATGGTGTTGAGCCACAATCTGAAACAAACTGGAGACTTGCAAACAACTATAACGTACCACGTATTGGTTTCGTTAATAAGATGGACCGTCAAGGTGCAGATTTCTTGAATGTTTGTAAACAAGTAAAAGAAATGCTTGGTAGCCATGCGTTACCATTGCAAATCAATATCGGAGCTGAAGATGATTTCATGGGAGTTGTTGATTTAATCAACTTCAAAGGAATTACTTGGAACGAAGATGATATGGGTATGACTTTTCAAGAAATTGAAATTCCTGCTGATATTATTGATGAAGCTAGAGAGTTAAGAGAAGAGTTATTGGAAGCAGTAGCTGAGTTCGATGAGTCATTGATGGAGAAATACTTCGAAGATTCTGAATCTCTTACTGAAAAAGAAATTCTTAGCGCATTGCGTCAAGCTACTATCGCTGGTAAAGTTGTACCAATGATGTGTGGGTCTGCATTTAAGAACAAAGGTGTTCAAGCAATGTTAGATATGGTAATGGAGATTCTTCCTTCACCAATGGACGTTGAGGCTATTATTGGAGTTAATCCTAAGACAGACGAAGAAGAGTCGCGTAAGCCTTCAGTTGAGGAGCCTTTCGCAGCTTTAGCATTTAAAATTGCAACGGATCCTTTCGTAGGACGCTTGTGTTTTACACGTGCATACTCTGGTGTCTTAAAGGCTGGTTCTTATGTCTTGAATGCTCGTTCTGGTAAAAAGGAACGTATCTCTCGTATTTTCCAAATGCATGCTGATAAACAAAACTCAGTTCCTGAATTGGCAGCTGGTGATATCGGTGCATTCGTTGGATTTAAAGATATTAAGACAGGAGATACATTGTGTGATGAAAAATTCCCAATCGTATTAGAGTCAATGGACTTCCCAGATCCAGTTATTGGTGTTGCAATTGAGCCTAAAACTCAAGCGGATGCTGATAGATTAGGTGTTGGTTTGTCTAAATTGGCAGAAGAAGATCCTACTTTCCAAGTTCGAACAGATGAAGATTCAGGTCAGACAATTATCTCAGGAATGGGTGAGTTGCACTTGGAGATTATTGTTGATCGTTTGAAACGTGAGTTTAAAGTTGAAGTGAACCAAGGTGCACCTCAAGTTAGCTACCGTGAAAACATTACAACACCAATCGAACACAGAGAGCAATACAAGAAACAATCAGGTGGTCGTGGTAAATTCGCGGATATCGTTGTTACTATTGAGCCTCAGGATGATCCGGAAAAATTAGGTTTGGAATTCCTCAGTGTTATTAAAGGAGGTAACATTCCAAGAGAATTTATTCCATCTATTGAAAAAGGATTTAAAGAGTCAATGAAAAACGGTGTACTTGCAGGGTTCGAAATGGACGCATTGAAAGTTACGTTGAGAGATGGTTCTTTCCATGCTGTCGATTCAGATGCATTGTCATTCGAATTGTGTGCTAAGTTGGCGTTTAAGAATGCGTGTCCTAAATGTACACCAGTACTTCTTGAGCCAATGATGAACTTGGAGGTGGTAACGCCAGAAGAGAATATGGGTGATATCGTAGGTGACCTTAACCGTCGTCGTGGTATCATGAAAGGAATGGATGATAGAGCAGGATCGAAAGTTGTTAAGGCTGACATTCCTTTATCAGAAATGTTTGGATACGTTACTCAATTGAGAACAATGTCATCAGGAAGAGCAACGTCAAGTATGGAATTCTCACATTACGCTGAAGCACCAAAAGGTGTTGCTGAAGATGTAATTGCGAAAGTTAAAGGTGTTACCGCATAATTTATTGAAAGATGAGTCAAAAAATCAGAATCAAATTGAAATCATACGATCACAACTTAGTAGACAAGTCTGCTGAAAAGATCGTAAAGACAGTGAAATCTACAGGTGCGGTAGTAAGTGGACCAATTCCACTTCCAACACACAAACGTATTTACACAGTATTGAAATCACCACACGTTAATAAAAAAGCGCGTGAGCAATTTCAATTGTGCTCTTACAAACGCTTATTAGATATCTACAGTTCTTCTTCAAAGACTGTTGATGCCTTGATGCGATTGGAATTGCCAAGTGGAGTAGACGTAGAAATCAAAGTATAAGGAGATATTGGACAACGCGGGTTTCACACGAGTGAGGCCCGCACCCAATTATTTAATAATTAATACAAGTAGAAACAATGCCAGGGATTATTGGTAAAAAAGTCGGAATGACTAGCATCTACAGTGCCGAGGGTAAAGCAATGCCATGCACGGTTATAGAAGCTGGTCCTTGTGTGGTCACACAGATCAAAACACAAGACAGAGATGGTTACGATGCCATTCAATTAGGGTTTGGAGACCGTAAAGAGAAAAACACTCCAAATGCGTTGAAAGGTCATTTTAAGAAATCTAACACAGAACCTAAAGCGAAGCTCGTAGAATTTCGTGGTTTTGGAGATTTGAATCTCGGTGATATAGTACAAGCTGACATCTTCGCGGAAGGTGAGTTTGTTACTGTCGCAGGAATATCAAAAGGAAAAGGATTCCAAGGAGTTGTTAAACGCCACAATTTTGCTGGTGTTGGACAAGCCACTCACGGTCAGCACAACAGATTGCGTGCGCCAGGATCGATTGGAGCTGCATCTTATCCAGCACGTGTATTCAAAGGAATGCGCATGGCAGGTCAGATGGGTAACACTCGTGTGAAAATGGAGAACCTTCAAATTTTGAAAGTACTTGCTGATAAGAATTTAATAGTTGTGAAGGGATCAATTCCAGGTCACAAAGGTTCAACAGTTGTAATTGAGAAGTAATGGAAGTTAAAGTAATAAGTGCAAAAGGAAAAGCTACTTCGAAGTCAGTTAACTTGTCAGATGACGTATTTGGAATTGAACCAAACGATCACGCAATTTACTTAGATGTTAAACAACATCTTGCAAATCGCCGTCAAGGAACACACAAAGCGAAAGAGCGTGCTGAGATCAATGGATCTACGCGTAAAATCAAAAAGCAAAAAGGAACTGGTGGTGCTCGTGCGGGTAGTATCAAGTCTGGAACACGAAGAGGTGGTGGACGTATCTTCGGACCACGCCCACGTGATTACCATTTCAAATTGAACGTTAAATTAAAACGTTTAGCTCGTAAGTCAGCGTTTACATACAAAGTTAAATCAGAAGATCTTATTGTGATCGATGATCTTAAATTTGATGGAATCAAAACAACTGATCTTATTGCCTTATTGGCAGATTTGAAATTGGATACTACTAAAGTGTTGATGATTTTAGGCGAAAAGAATGACAATGTTTATTTGTCTTCACGTAACCTTAAGAAAATAAAGGTCGTAACGGCTGACTCAGTAAATACATTTGATGTATTGAACGCTCAGAAAGTTGTAATGGCTAAAAGTTCAATTGAAGTAATCGAAAAGATTCTAAACTAATTGATGATGAAAGCAGCTATTATTAAGAAGCCAATTATCTCAGAAAAAGCAACTGCGCAAAGCGAAACAATGAATCGTTTTACGTTTGCTGTAGATATTAAGGCAAATAAGATTGAAATTAAAAATGCCGTCGAGAAGATGTATGGAGTTCAGATTACTGAAGTTCGGACCATGAATTATGGCGGTGGTAAATCCTCTACGAAGTATACGAATAGAGGTATCGTTGAGCAAAGTAGCAAAAAGTGGAAGAAAGCTATTGTTACTGTTGCAGATGGAGAGACGATTGATTTGTTTAATAACTTTTAAGAACTAAGAGAATGAGTCTTAAAAAATTCAAGCCTACAACTCCAGGGCAAAGACACAAAGTCATCAGTGATTACAAAGACATCACACAACGCGCTCCAGAAAAGAGCCTTGTGAAAGGTCGAAGTAAGTCTGGTGGACGTAACAATGACGGTAGAATGACCATGCGCTATATTGGCGGTGGGCATAAACAAAGATACCGTGAGATTGATTTCAAGAGAGAGAAGCATGGTGTACCTGCTACGGTAAAAGCGATCCAATACGATCCAAACCGTACAGCACGTATTGCTTTATTGTACTACGCTGATGGAGAAAAGCGTTACATAGTCGCTCCTGAAGGATTGAAAGTTGGTGATACAGTATCATCAGGGAAAGAAGCAACTCCTAATGTAGGAAATGCACTTTTCTTGTCAGATATTCCGTTAGGAACTGTAATTCACAACATTGAATTAAAACCTGGAAGAGGTGGTTCTATTGCTCGTGGAGCAGGAACTTATGCGCAGTTAAATGCCCGTGATGGTCGTTACGCAATCGTTAAAATGCCTTCTGGTGAAACTAGAATGATCTTAACTACTTGTTTAGCAACAATTGGGTCTGTTTCTAATTCTGAACACAGTTTGTCCGTATCTGGTAAAGCAGGTCGCTCACGTTGGTTAGGTCGTCGTCCACGCGTTCGTGGTGTAGTTATGAACCCTGTCGATCACCCAATGGGAGGTGGAGAAGGTAAAAACTCCGGAGGACATCCAAGATCACGTAATGGCGTTCCAGCAAAAGGATACAAAACACGTTCTAAGAAGAAGTATTCAGATAAATTCATTGTTGAAAGACGTAAAAAATAAGTAGGATATGAGTCGTTCGTTAAAAAAACCACCATTTGTGCACTACAAGCTTTTGAAGCGAGTAGATGATGCACAAGAATCGGGTAGCAAATCAGTTATCAAGACATGGTCGAGAGCAAGCACTATTACTCCTGACTTCGTCGGAATGACATTCGCTGTTCATAATGGAAACAAATTTATTCCTGTGTTTGTAAGTGAAAACATGGTAGGTCACAAATTGGGGGAATTTGCTCCAACGCGTAACTTCCGTGGGCACGCAGGTAATAAAAAAGATAAGAAAAGATAAAATAGCAGATTATGGGTGCTAGAAAAAGATTAAAAGCAGAGGCTCGCAAAGAGGCAAACAAATCAATCGCTTTCGCGAAATTGAATAAATCGCCTATCGCTCCTAGAAAAATGAGACTGGTTGCAGATCTCATTAGAGGAATGGAAGTGAATAAAGCTCTAAACATATTGCAACACAACGCAAAAGATGCGTCTACAAGCTTGGAAAAATTACTTCGTTCTGCGATCGCAAATTGGGAACAAAAGAATGAAGATAAAAGTATCGAAGAAGAGACTCTTTTTGTAAGTACTATCGAAGTTGGAGGAGGTGCAATGCTGAAACGCATTCAACCAGCACCACAAGGTCGTGCTCACAGAGTTAGAAAAAGATCAAATCATGTTTCTATCGTCGTTGACGCTAAAAACGCTGAATAATTTAGATAAATGGGACAAAAAACAAATCCAATTGGAAATAGATTAGGTTTCATCCACGGATGGGAGTCTAACTGGTATGGAGGTGACAACTACGGAGATAAACTCGTTGAAGACGATAAGATCCGTAGATATCTCCGAGCTCGTTTATCTAGAGCAAGTATTTCGAAAATTGTGATCGAACGTACACTTAAGTTGGTAACCGTTACTATCAACACTGCACGTCCGGGAGTAATTATCGGAAAAGGTGGTCAAGAGGTTGACAAATTGAAAGAGGAGTTAAAGAAATTGACGAAGAAAGATATTCAAATCAACATCTTCGAGGTTAAACGTCCAGAATTGGATGCTCGATTAGTTGCTGATGGTATCGCTCGTCAACTTGAAGCTCGTATCTCTTTCAGAAGAGCAATCAAAATGTCTATCGCAAGTACTATGAGAATGGGGGCAGAGGGAATCAAAGTGAAGATCTCTGGACGTTTGAATGGTGCTGAAATGGCGAGGTCAGAGATGTACAAAGATGGACGTACTCCGTTACATACGTTCAGAGCAGACATCGACTATGCACTAGCTGAAGCACACACAACTTACGGTCGTCTTGGTATCAAGGTATGGATCTGTAAGGGAGAAGTGTACGGAAAGCGTGATCTTTCACCAAATCAAGGTCAGAAAACTGCTAAAGGCGGTCGTCAGGACAGAAAAGGTGGATCAGGTGGTGGTGCTAGAAGAAGACCTAAAAAGTAAATCGAAGAATTACAAAATTGAACAGAAATGTTACAACCGAAAAGAACCAAATTTAGAAAAGCGCAGAAAGGTCGAAATAGAGGTATTGCTCACAGAGGAAGTACTGTCTCTTTCGGATCGTTTGGGCTGAAGACTTTGGAACCAGGATGGATCACATCTCGCCAGATCGAAGCTTCTCGTATCGCCGTTACTCGATACATGAAACGTGAAGGTAAAGTATGGATTCGTATCTTCCCAGACAAACCAATTACAGCTAAACCAGCTGAGGTGAGAATGGGTAAGGGTAAAGGAGCTCCAAGTCACTTTGTGGCAGTTGTTAGACCAGGGCGTATTTTGTTTGAAGCGGACGGTGTATCGTACGAAACTGCAAAAGAAGCAATGCGTTTAGCAGCACAAAAATTACCGGTAAAATGTAAATTCGTTACTCGTAACGATTATGTAGTACCAGGAAAATAAGAAATCATGAAGCAACAAGAAATCACTAAAGCATCAGTTGAAGAATTAAGAACGCAAGCTGCGAACTTTGCTGAGCAGATTGAGAAAATGAAATTGACTCACGCAGTAGCTCCTTTGGAGAACCCATTGCAAATTCGTCATGCTCGTCGTACCTTTGCTCGATTGAAAACTGAATTAACAAAACGTGAAGCACAGGCTTAGTTGTTTGTAGCAAATTGAAAAAAGCGTAAAATGGAAAAGCGTAATTTAAGAAAAGAACGTATCGGGATCGTAACCAGTGACAAGATGGACAAGTCTATCGTAGTAGCTGTAGAGCGAAAAGAAAAACACCCTAAATACGGAAAGTTCGTAAAGAAAACTACTAAATTCGTTGCTCACGATGAGAAAAATGACTCCAACACTGGAGATACAGTTCGAATCATGGAAACACGTCCTTTGTCGAAGACAAAGAACTGGAGATTAGTAGAGGTTATTGAAAGAGCTAAATAAGCATTAGTAATGATACAACAGGAATCAAGACTTAAAGTAGCAGATAATTCTGGAGCGAAAACAGTATTGTGCATCCGAGTACTCGGTGGTACAAAACGTCGCTATGCCTCTGTAGGGGACAAGATTGTCGTTACTGTTAAGAGCGCAATGCCCTCTGGAGCTGTCAAAAAAGGACAGGTTGCTACGGCAGTAATAATAAGAACAAAAAAAGAAGTACGTCGTCCAGACGGCTCTTATATTCGTTTTGATGATAACGCTTGCGTTATCTTGAATCAAGCAGGAGAAATGAGAGGAACACGTATTTTTGGACCAGTTGCTCGAGAGCTTCGTGATGCTAACTACATGAAAGTAGTATCATTGGCTCCTGAGGTACTTTAAAATAATTGAAGTTATGCAACAGAAATTACACATTAAAGTAGGCGACACTGTTAAAGTAATTAGCGGTGAGTCAAACGGACAAGAAGGGAGTATCCTTTCTATCGATCGTGAGAAAAAGCGCGCAACAGTGGAAGGTGTTAATCTTATGAAGAAACACCAAAAGCCAAATGCGGCAAATCCGGAAGGCGGAATCCTTGAAACGGAAGCAGGAATTCATATTTCTAACCTTATGGTAGTACATAACGGTGAAGCTTCTCGAATTGGGAGAAAAGCAGATAAGGATGGAAAAATTGTACGTTATTCTAAAAAGTCCGGTGAGGAAATCAAATAATGGAATATAAACCAAGACTTAGAGAAATGTATCGGGGGGAAATAATCCCAGCCCTTACAGAGCAATTCGGTTACACTACAGTAATGAAGGTGCCGAAATTGACAAAAATTGTATTGAGCCAAGGTATCGGTGATGCCGTAGCAGATAAAAAACTTATTGATCACGCAGTGGAAGATCTTTCACGTATTGCTGGACAAAAAGCGATCTCTACGCTATCTAAAAAAGATATCTCTAACTTCAAATTGAGAAAAGGAATGCCAGTAGGTACGAAGGTAACTCTTCGTGGAGATCGTATGTATGATTTCCTTGACCGTTTGCTGTCAGTTGCTTTGCCACGTACACGTGACTTCCGAGGGATTAACCCAAAAGGATTCGATGGACGAGGAAACTTCAACATGGGTGTTAAAGAACACATCATTTTCCCAGAAATTGATATCGATAAAGTAAATCGTATCATGGGGATGGATGTAACGTTCGTGACATCAGCAGAAAGTGATGAAGAAGGTAAAGCATTGTTAGATGCATTTGGTTTCCCATTTATTAAAAAATCATAGAGATGGCAAAAGAATCAATGAAAGCGCGTGAGCGTAAAAGATCAAAACTTGCAGCTCGTTACGCAACAAGACGTGCCGAGTTAACAGCAATCTTGAAATCAACAGATAGCTCTGAGGAAATGCAGGATAAAAAGTGGGACGCAATGATCGCAATTCAAAAGTTGCCTGCTAATTCAGCAAAAGTTCGTGGTCACAATCGTTGTGGTTTGACTGGACGTCCTCGTGGATATATGCGTCAATTCGGGATTTCTCGTGTGACATTCCGTGAGTTGGCTTTGAATGGAAAGATACCAGGTGTTAAAAAAGCAAGTTGGTAGTAAAGAGTTTTTAAGATTTATAGATATAAAGATGGAGGCAAATTAGTCTTTCATCTTTTGTCTTTATATCTTTGCCCTCTCAAAAAATAGTATAAATTGGTCTCAGGTTCGATTAATATTGAAAACCGTTACCGCAATTAATAAATATGAATACAGATCCAATAGCAGATTTTCTAACGCGAATTCGTAATGCGAGCGCGGCTAGAAAGAAAATGGTAGAAATTCCAGGTTCGAATATCAAACGTGAAATGACGAAGATCCTTTTCGATCAAGGATACATTCGTGACTTCAAATTTGAAGACGACAACAAACAAGGAGTGATTACAATCGCTTTGAAATACAATCCATCAACTAAAGTTCCTGCAATCACAAAATTGCAAAGAGCATCTAGTCCTGGTTTACGTACATATGCAGGTGCATCAAAAATGCCACGTGTATTGAACGGACTTGGAATTGCGATTATTTCAACGTCAAAAGGTTTGATCACGAACAAAGAAGCAAAAAGAGAAAACGTAGGTGGAGAAGTGATCTGCTTCGTATATTAATTTTTTAAGTCAAAACAAATGTCAAGGATAGGTAAATCCCCAGTAACAATCCCGAGTGGAGTAGAAGTGAAAGTTGACAGTAACGTAGTTACGGTTAAGGGCTCAAAAGGTACATTGGTACAAGAAATGGATTCTTGTATTACAATGAACATTGATGGAGCTACAATAACTTTCACCCGCGAATCAGACACACCTGATCACAGAGCAAAACATGGTCTTTACAGAGCGTTGGTTGCAAACATGATTGTAGGAGTTTCAGAAGGGTACAAGAAGGAACTAGAAGTGGTAGGAGTAGGATACCGTGCAGTTGCAACAGGTCAAAAGTTGGAACTAGCATTAGGATATTCTCACCCGATCGTAATAGAGTTCCCTTCAGAACTTAAGGTATCAGCTGTTTCCGCAAAAGGAAAGGCACCAATTGTAACGTTGGAATCACACGATAAACAATTGGTAGGACAAGCTGCAGCCAAAATTCGTTCCCTAAGAAAACCAGAGCCGTACAAAGGTAAAGGTGTGAAGTATGTTGGTGAAGAGCTTAGAAGAAAAGCAGGTAAGTCAGCAGCGAAGTAAGCCGCAGAATTAGTAATTAGAAAGATATCTTAAGAGTTATGGCATTAAGCAAAACGAAAAGAAGAGCAAAAATTAAACGTAGAATCAGAAAGAATATTTTTGGTTCTGCTGAGCAACCACGTTTGTCTGTTTTTAGAAGCAACAAACAAATTTACGCTCAAATTATTGATGACAATTCTGGTAAAACATTAGTATCAGCGTCATCTTATAAAAACAAAGCAGCTGATAAAGTATCTAAATTAGATCAAGCTGCAATTGTTGGTAAAGAGGTTGCAGAAAAAGCAGTAAAAGCCGGAATTACAACGGTTGTATTCGATAGAAACGGATACTTGTATCACGGTAGAGTAAAAACATTGGCTAACTCAGCAAGAGAAGGCGGATTAAATTTTTAAGAATGGCAGCACAAACATTAAACAGAGTAAAATCTGCAGACGTCGAGTTGAAAGATCGTCTCGTGTCAATAAATCGTGTAACGAAAGTTACAAAAGGTGGTCGTACTTTCAGTTTTTCCGCAATTGTTGTAGTTGGTGATGAAAACGGTATCGTTGGTCACGGATTAGGAAAAGCAAAAGAGGTTACTGAAGCAATCGCTAAAGGAATCGATGACGCTAAGAAAAACTTGATTCGAGTTCCAATTTTACACGGAACAGTTCCACATTTCCAAAAAGGAAAATACAGTGGAGCTCGCGTTTTGTTGAGACCAGCTTCAGAAGGTACAGGAGTTATCGCAGGTGGTGCGATGAGAGCTGTATTGGAGAGCGCAGGTATTCACAACATACTAGCAAAGTCACAAGGATCTTCAAATCCTCACAATGTTGTTAAAGCAACTATTGACGCATTGTCTCACATGAGAGATGCAGTTCAAATTGCAAAACAACGTGGTATTGATTTGGATAAAGTGTTTAACGGATAATAGATAGAAAACATGGCGAAAATTAAAGTAAAGCAAGTTAGAAGCGCTATTAGACGCACTGCAAGACAAAAAGCAACGATTCAAGCGTTAGGATTGAAAAGATTGAATCATGTCGTAGAACATGAAGCAACTCCACAAATCTTAGGTATGGTCAAGAAAGTTCAACACTTAGTTATAGTAGTTGAGTAATCTATAAAAAACGTATTAAAATGAATTTACATAATTTAACTCCAGCATCAGGTTCTACAAAGAACAGAAAACGTATTGCTCGTGGCCAGGGTTCTGGTAAGGGTGGTACTGCGACGCGTGGACATAAAGGAGCAAAATCGAGATCAGGTTACTCTAGAAAAATTGGATTTGAAGGTGGTCAAATGCCTCTCCAACGAAGAGTTCCTAAATTCGGTTTTACAAACAGAAACAGAGTTGAGTACAAAGCAATTAATTTGGATATTATTCAAGATTTGATTGAACGTAAAAACGTTACTGAAATCAATCATGAAATCCTTCAAGAGAATGGCTTAGTGTCTCGTAATGAGTTAGTAAAGATCTTAGGTCGAGGTGAATTGAAATCGAAGATTGATGTAGCAGCTCACAAGTTTTCAAGTACTGCTCAAGCGGCAATTGAAGCACAAGGTGGGAATTGTTCAAAAATCTAATTAAATTTGCCAAGAATTTTTGCTGATGAAGAAGTTTATAGAGAATATTAAGAATATCTGGAAGGTAGAAGAATTAAGAAAACGTATCATTTTGACGTTGGGTCTAATTCTCATCTATCGTATCGGATCGTTCATTATTTTACCAGGGGTAAATTATACTGCCCTTCAACAAGCGCAAGAAGCGGGTGATTCCAATATGTTGGAAACACTTCTTTCGCTATTTTCGGGAGGTGGTTTTACCAATGCGTCAATAATGGCACTTGGTATTATGCCGTACATTAGTGCGTCTATCATCATGCAACTCCTCGGAATGGCTGTGCCAGCTGTGCAGAAAATGCAACAGGAAGGTGAGTCCGGAAGAAAACGAATCAACATGTTTACGCGTATTCTTACGATCGTAATCTGTGCTTTGCAAGCGCCTACATACCTAAGTCTCTATGTAGAGTCGAAGGGTGCGTTACCAGTTGACGCTGGTTCGTTCTGGTGGGTACAATCGGTTACTGTATTAGTAGCGGGAGCAATGTTCGCAGTTTGGCTTGGTGAGCGTATCACAGACAAAGGAATTGGTAACGGTATATCTTTATTGATTACTGTTGGTATCCTTGCTCGTCTGCCTGAAGCGTTCATGGCTGAATTCTCGTTCAAGTATGCTCAAGGTAACTTGCTAGCAATCGTGTTGGAAATCTTTGCCTTCATGGTRGTAGTGCTGGGTACAGTGCTCATTGTTCAAGGTGTGCGGAAAGTTCCTCTCAATACCGCCAAGCGGATTGCAGGAAACCGTGCTGCTGAAGAGCAAGGTGCACGTAATTACCTGCCTATTAAAGTGAATGCATCAGGTGTAATGCCGATCATCTTCGCTCAAGCGATTATGACGGTTCCTATCATGATCTTTGCGGGAGAKGGTACAGGATTTATGGCGCAAGTGTTTGGAGATATTTACGGATTTGGTTACAACTTAACGTTGGCTATTCTGATTATCGTCTTCACATACTTCTATACAGCCATAATGATTAATCCACGTAAGATCGCGGACGATTTGAAAAAGAGTGGTGGTTTCATCCCAGGGATTCGTCCAGGTGAAGAAACAGCAAGCTACATTGATTCATTGGTTTCACGGATTACGTTTCCGGGATCTGTCTTCTTAGCATTCATTGCAATTATTCCAGCGATCGCGAAAATGGCCGGTGTGAATGATGCATTTGCAATGTTCTTTGGAGGTACATCACTGCTAATTATGGTAGGTGTTGTATTGGATACACTTCAACAAATTGAATCTTATCTATTGAATCGTCAAATGGACGGCTTAATGGAAGGTACACGAATTAAAGGAAGAAGAACCCAAGGGGAAACTTCAGGAATGTAATATGGCAAAACAAGCATCAATTGAACAAGACGGTGTCATCATCGAAGCATTATCAAATGCGATGTTCCGTGTAGAATTGGAAAATGGG
Organism: Fluviicola sp.; assembly: GCA_002733985.1. Classification (GTDB taxonomy): domain Bacteria; phylum Bacteroidota; class Bacteroidia; order Flavobacteriales_D; family Crocinitomicaceae; genus UBA4466. The sequence continues at coordinate 101,436 of NVXP01000002.1, forward strand.
CACGTGATTACGGCGCACATCTCCGGGAAAATGAGAATGTATTACATTAAAATTCTTCCAGGGGATCGTGTAAAAGTAGAAATGTCGCCTTACGATTTATCAAAAGGTAGAATTACATTTAGATATAAATAAGAAAAAGCGAAGCTTTTGATAATGTGAACCGTAAAGTTCACTGCGTTTGAAAGAGGTTAAATCAATAGTCATTAGGATGATTGATTGATACTGGAAGGTTAAACGAAGATTGAAAGCCGATTAATAACAAACAAGATGAAAGTAAGAGCATCAGTAAAAAAACGATCTGTAGATTGCAAGATCGTTAAACGTAACGGAGTGGTTTACGTGATTAACAAGAAGAATCCTAAATTCAAACAAAGACAAGGATAAGGTATGGCACGTATAGCAGGTATTGATCTACCAAAAAACAAAAGAGGTGTTATTGGATTAACGTATGTATACGGAATCGGAAGAAGCACAGCCCGTAAAGTTCTTGCAGTTGCAGGAGTTGACGAAAGTGTCAAAGTTCAAGATTGGAACGATGATCAACTAGGAGCAATTCGTACGGCAATGAATGAGATTAAAGTCGAAGGTGCTTTGCGCTCAGAAGTTCAAACAAACATAAAACGTTTGATGGACATCGGTTGCCAAAGAGGAATTCGTCACAGATCTGGTCTTCCATTAAGAGGACAACGTACGAAGAACAATTCACGTACTAGAAAAGGTAGAAGAAAAACAGTTGCGAATAAGAAGAAGTAGCAGTGCTACTTCTGATCCCGCGGACAGGCAGTCCGCTGTTAAGCTTTTTTGGCTATGCCGAAAAGCTTTTTTCCTTAACTGGATAGCAGTACTAATTGCCCCCTCGATTGGAAGTTGTAAGGCTGGATCTTTTAAGATCCAATTCTAATGAAAGCAACAAACATTTAAAAGCTAAATAAAATGGCAAAGTCAAATCAAAAGAAGAAAAAAAACGTCAAAGTTGATGCAGTTGGACAAGCGCACATTCAAGCGACTTTCAACAACGTTATCGTATCATTGACGAACGGTTCAGGTCAAGTTATTTCTTGGTCTTCATCGGGAAAAATGGGCTTCAAAGGTTCTAAAAAGAACACACCTTATGCAGGACAAATTGCTGCTGAGGATGCTGCGAAAGAAGCACATGACTTCGGACTACGCAAGGTAAAAGTATACGTAAAAGGACCAGGTTCAGGTCGTGAGTCAGCGATTCGTTCATTGCACAACGCAGGAATCGAAGTAACTGAGATCATCGATGTTACACCACTTCCGCACAACGGATGTCGTCCACCGAAAAGAAGAAGAGTTTAATTAATAATTGTAACAAAAGTGATACGCCCAGTCTTTCGATAGTTATCGGAATAAAATTGGGAGGGGTTATCGAAGGAAAAGCCTTAATTCATAATCTATCGCTTTAAAATAAAATAAAAATGGCAAGATATACAGGTCCAAAAACAAAAATCGCACGTCGTTTCAAAGATCCAATCTTCGGAGCAGATAAAGCGTTGGATAGAAGACAATACGGTCCAGGACAACACGGTCCAAACAAACGTAGAGGAAAACAATCTGAATACGCTATTCAGCTTGCTGAAAAACAAAAAGCTAAGTACACTTACGGTATCCTTGAGCGCCAATTCTCGAACTTGTTCGAAAAAGCATCGCGTATGAAAGGTATTACTGGAGAGAACTTACTTCAATTGTGTGAAGCGCGTTTGGATAATACAGTATATCGTCTTGGAATTGCTCCTACTCGTAGTGCAGCACGTCAATTGGTATCACACAAACACATTACAGTAAACGGAAGTGTTGTAAACATTCCTTCTTACTCAATGAAAATTGGTGAAACTGTTGGTGTTCGTGAGAAGTCAAAATCGCTTGAAGCAATTAGTGATTCATTGGCATCTAGCACAAAATCATTTGATTGGTTGCAATGGACTCCAGGACAATTGGAAGGTAAAGTAGTTGGTACTCCTACACGTGAAATGATCCCTGAGAACATCAAGGAACAACTCATCGTTGAATTGTACTCTAAGTAAAACCGATGCGTAAGCATCAAGAAACTGGAGCAGACAGGCGACAGTCAGAATAAAAAAATAAATATATTGGATAAGGCCAAAGGGTTTGTTAGAAGTTCTTCAAACTTTCATACCGCGCAACCAAAATCCAATTAAAACGAAGAAAAAATGGCAATTTTAGATTTTCAGAAGCCGGATAAGGTGATCATGATCCAAGCAACTGAGCACCATGGACAGTTTGAATTCCGTCCGTTGGAGCCTGGTTATGGTATCACAGTTGGTAACTCATTACGTCGTATTCTTCTTTCCTCTTTGGAAGGATTTGCAATCTCATCGATTCGCATTGAAGGGATAGATCATGAGTTTTCAACAATCAAAGGTATTATTGAAGATGTAACAGAAATCGTTTTGAACTTGAAACAAGTACGTTTCAAACAACAAATCGAAGATACGGACAGTGAAACAGTAATCGTATCTATTTCTGGTCAAGAAACATTGACAGCAGGAGATATTGGGAAGTTTACATCTGCATTCCAGGTGTTGAACCCAGACATGGTACTTTGTAACATGGAGCCTTCTGTGAAATTGGAAATGGAATTAACGATTATTAAAGGTCGTGGATACCTTCCAGCTGAAGAGAACAAAGATCCAAATGCTGCCTTTGGTACAATTGCGATCGATTCTATCTTCACACCAATTAAAAATGTAAAGTACGAAGTTCAGAACTTCCGTGTTGAGCAAAAAACTGATTACGAAAAATTGGTTTTTGATATCACTACAGATGGTTCTATTCATCCGAAAGAAGCATTAAAAGAAGCTGCAAAGATTTTAATTCACCACTTCATGTTGTTCTCTGATGAGCGAATCACATTGGATAGCGAAGTGAAAGCAGAAACAGAAGAGTTCGATGAAACTTCATTGCACATGCGTCAACTTTTGAAAACGAAGTTGGTAGACATGGATCTTTCTGTTCGTGCTTTGAATTGCTTGAAAGCAGCAGACGTAGAAACTCTTGGAGATCTCGTTTCTTACAACAAGAACGACCTCTTGAAGTTCCGTAACTTCGGTAAGAAATCTCTTACTGAGTTGGAAGACCTAGTGGATAACAAAGGACTTTCTTTCGGAATGAACGTTTCTAAATACAAACTAGACAAAGATTAGTATCGCAATTATTATTTAAAAATGGCGTAATAGGTGGCTGGACTGTAGCGATACAATAATGCAAGATTCAGTTAACCGATACTTACGAAATTACAGTTATGAGACACGGAAAAAAATTCAATCACTTAAGTAGAAAGACTGCTCACAGAAAAGCAATGCTTTCTAACATGGCTTGTTCATTGATCGAACACAAGAGTATCAATACAACAATCGCTAAAGCAAAAGCACTTCGCGTTTACATTGAACCAATTTTGACTCGTTCAAAAGAAGATTCTACGCACGCACGAAGATTGGTTTTCAGATACTTGCAAAGCAAGGAATCTGTAACTGAGCTTTACAGAGAAGTTGCTCCAAAAATTGCTGACCGTCCAGGTGGATACACTCGTATCATCCGTACAGGTTACCGTTTAGGAGATAACGCGGAAATGTGTATGATCGAATTGGTAGATTTCAATGAAATCTATACAAACGAAAAAGCGAAGAAAAATACACGTCGTTCACGTCGTGGTGGATCTGGATCAGGAGCTTCTGCAACTGAAACAGAAAACACTGAAGTTGCGACTGAATCTCCAGTAGAAGATGCACCAGCAAAAGCTGATGACCTTACGAAAATTGAGGGAATCGGACCAAAAATTGCTGAGACGTTGACTGCGGCAGGAGTTGTTACTTATTCAGACCTTGCAGGAACAGATGCTGAGAAAATTGCTGACATCATCAAAGATGTTCGTGGTAAGCATGTAACTGACACATGGCCAAAGCAAGCTAAAATGGCTGCTGATGGACAGTGGGACGAATTGAAAAAATGGCAAGACGAACTAGACGGTGGGAAACCAACTGAAGGTTAGTAAATTGCTTCAAATAATTTTGAAAGGGACTCATACCGATAACTATCGGTAGCGAGTCCCTTTTTTTTGTGCCTAATTTTTAGTTTCTCGAGTTAAAGTCTTATCTTGATGCGAATTAACTTATTTTACATGAAGGAAACTCTACTATTACTATTTGTGGGTATGTCTCTAACGGCTACATCACAATGCATAAACAGCGTCACTGTGGCCGATTCAACGATCTGCGTTGGGGATTCTGTGATTCTTACAGCTACAGGCCCAGGCAGTCCCTTGACGACAACACTTTCTGGAGGTAATAATCATCGCGGCAATATGTTTGACATCGTTGCACTGAATGCAGTAACGATTCAATCTTTCGATGCTCACCCAATTGGCAATACAGGATATGAAATTTACTACAAAGTTGGAGGGTATGCTGGATCAGAATCAACTCCTACTGATTGGACATTAGTTGGTTCTGTAGCTAATGTAATCGCTCAACCATTGGGGACGGCCACGCCAATTCCAATTCCAGTCAATATCGTGATTCCAGCAGGGCAAACGTATGCATTTTATGTTACGTCGACGAACATCGCCGTTTCTCAAAATTATTCGGATGGTTCTGTAGTGGGCGCAGTATTCGCGAGTGATGTGAATATCCAGTTTTTAGAAGGGGCTGGAATGGAATATCCATTTACCGCTGGAGGTTCATTTTTCAGTCCACGTGTGTGGAATGGAATTATTCACTACGAAATTGGTACTACATATTTATGGGACACGGGTGCTACAACACCTGAAATTACTGTTGCTCCAACAATCCAGACAACGTACCTTGTGGATATCACTTCTAATGGATGTCCAACAGCTACTGATTCAGTGACAATTTATATGAGTCCTGATCCAGTAATCGATTTAGGATTAGATACAAACGTATGTGCTGGTGATGCGCTCATACTCGATGCAGGTATCCAGTCATCCTATAGTTGGAACAATGGCGCTAGTACAAATCAATTTTTTATGGTGACTACAGCGTCAACTAATTTTGTTGCCGTCACGAATTCTGAAGGATGTACCAAAAGTGATACCATTCAAGTTGTAGTCTCGCCAGTTCCTGTGGTCGATCTAGGTGCTGATACTACAATTTGTGAAGGGATTGCAGTTACTCTTGACGCAGGGAATGCTGGATCAACCTTTGATTGGAGTACTACAGAAACAACCCAAACGATAGATGTTGGAGGTGGAAATTATTCGGTAGACGTAACAAATCCAGAAGGCTGTACAGAATCAAGTAGTATCACTATTTCAGAAAACCCTGCACCAATTGTAGATTTAGGAAATGACACAACCTTTTGTCTGTATGGAACAACTGTACTTGATGCAGGAACTGGATTTTCAGATTATTTATGGTCCACAACAGAAACTACGCAAACCATAATTGTTGATGGAACGACATTGGGCGCAGGAGCATATACATTTACTGTAGATGTTACGGACAGCCTCGGTTGTACAACTACAGAAAGCGTTGTTGTTACTGTCGATCCTTGTGCAGGAATTGACACTGATGAAATCAGCCACATGAAGGTATATCCAAATCCTACTTCGAATGTCTTGAATGTGAACATCGACCAATTAACTTCTGATGGACAACTCACTATTTATTCAATGGATGGAGTAAAAGTTCTTTCTGAAAAATTGACTAGTAATTCTCAAGAAGTTGACTTAACGCATCTCGCGAATGGATCGTACATTCTTGAATTGAAAACAGCCGATTACAGTGAAATAATTAAAGTGATTAAAAATTAATTCTGAATTTAAAATTCAATGGAGGCGTCTTTATTGGGCGCCTCTTTTTTGTACACTCGTTTCTTCTTCAATATTTATAGGTGCGTAGGTTCTATCTGTGACACTGTTTTTTTTAAGTTGGGCGTTCCTTTCGGTCGGGCTTTCCGCTACAATCTTTTCTTCGTACCTCCCAAAAGGATTTCCACTACTAACCCTTACGCTTCTTTTCTAATCTACTATACCTTGTGCTGCGAAGCGGTTTGTGCCCCTTTTGGTCAAAATCAAAACTAATTCAGCGGCACCTATGTTCTAGATACAACCATACATCAAACCCGACATAAAAACCATTTCGATGGCTATTGTAATAGTCCAAGGTCTACGATCTACTTCACCCAGCCAATCCAAAAATCCAATTAATCTAATCTCTGTTAATATCTTCCTACTAAATCGTTCTTGTATATCAAATCTAAACACCTAAATTTGCAGAAAATTTCAGTGATGACAGAGCAGCAACCAGCGGTACTTTTATTAGAAGATGGAACAGTTTTTAATGGAATTGCCATCGGGAAAATCGGAACAACAACAGGCGAGATTGCTTTTAATACAGGGATGACGGGATACCAAGAGGTGTTTACAGATCCTTCTTATTTTGGACAAATCCTTGTGATGACTTCTCCTCACATCGGAAACTATGGTGTGCATGAAGAAGAAGTTGAGTCTGATGGGATGAAAATCGCTGGAATGGTGATCAAAAAGTTTTCAGAGGGTTATTCACGACCTTCAGGGAAAAAATCACTTCAAGATTACATGATTGATAATTCAAAAGTGGGTATCGCAGATGTTGATACGCGCTCGCTCGTTCAGCACATAAGAAGCAAAGGAGCAATGAATGCGATTATCTCTTCAGATATATTGAACATTGACGAGCTGAAAAGTAAGCTAGCAACAGTACCTTCAATGGACGGATTGGAGCTTTCTTCGAAAGTAGCCACTACTGAAGCATACGAAATGAAACCGGAGAATGTTGAATTCAAAGTTTCATTGATCGATTTTGGTGTCAAAAAGAACATTGTTCGTTGTCTAGTAGATCGTGGATGTCATGTAAAAGTGTTTCCGTTGAATTCAACGATTGAAGATTTGAATAGTTTCAGTCCTGACGGGTACATGCTTTCAAATGGCCCTGGAGATCCATCTGCAATGCCTAATTCAATTGAGCTAGTTTCGCAAATCGTAAAACAGGATAAACCAGTTTTTGGAATTTGTCTCGGACATCAAATCCTAGGTTTGAGTCAAGGATTGGAAACGGAGAAAATGTTTAATGGACACCGGGGGATCAATCATCCAATTAAAAACCTGAAAACAGGAAAAGGAGAAATTACTTCGCAGAATCACGGTTTCGTGATCGCTAAGTCGAGTACAGATAATAACAAGGACATCGAAGTGACACATGTTCATTTGAACGATCACACAGTTGCAGGAATAGAATTGATCAATAAGCCAGTCTTCTCGGTACAATATCACCCAGAGGCATCTGCAGGACCGCACGATTCGCGTTACCTATTTGATCAATTTATCGAAAACATGAAAAACCACAAGGCATGAGTTATATCGCAAAAATTATTGGTCGTCAAATTTTAGACTCAAGAGGAAATCCAACTATTGAAGTAGATGTTATTACTACGTCTGGTGCAATGGGGAGAGCAGCAGTTCCTTCTGGAGCATCAACAGGAATTCACGAAGCGGTAGAGTTACGCGATGGTGATGATAGATTTTACCTTGGAAAAGGAGTTTTGAAAGCTGTTGGTAATGTTAATTCGATTTTGGATAAAGCATTAAACGGATACGACGTTTGTGATCAAAAAGCAATTGATGCTAAATTAATAGAGCTGGACGGAACAGAGAATAAATCGAATCTTGGAGCGAATGCAATTCTTGGAGTTTCTTTGGCAGTTGCAAAAGCAGCAGCAGATGAGACAGGCTTGAGTTTGTTTAAATATGTTGGTGGAGTAGGTGCGGTAACAATGCCGGTTCCTATGATGAACATCCTTAACGGTGGTTCACATGCCGATAATAAAATAGATATTCAGGAATTTATGGTGATGCCTTTTGGGGCTGAATCTTTTTCTGAAGGACTTCGATGGGGAACTGAAATTTTTCACCACTTGAAGAATGTTTTGAAAAAACGTGGAATGTCAACGAATGTTGGAGATGAAGGTGGTTTTGCTCCGAATCTTGGTTCGAATGAAGAGGCAATCGAAGTTGTGATTGAAGCAATCAAATTAGCTGGGTTTATTCCTGGTGAGGATGTTTGGATTGCAATAGATGCTGCCGCTTCTGAATATTATGATGATGAAACGGGGCTCTATAACTTTAAATCTACAGGTGTGAAAATGACATCTGTAGAAAAAGTAGAGTTCTGGAAAGAATGGGTAGCGAAGTATCCTATTGCCTCAATCGAGGATGGTTTAGCAGAAGATGATTGGAGTGGATGGAACTTGGCAACGAAAGAGCTTGGAGATAAAGTTCAATTAGTTGGTGATGATCTCTTCGTAACAAATACAAAACGACTAGCTAGAGGGATTGCTGAAAACACTGCCAATTCAATCTTGATTAAAGTGAACCAAATAGGAACGCTTACAGAAACAATTGAAGCGGTTCAACTAGCAACGCGAAATGGTTATACATCTGTAATGAGTCACCGAAGTGGAGAAACCGAAGACAATACCATTGCTGATTTAGCAGTTGCCTTGAATTGTGGTCAAATCAAAACTGGTTCGGCATCACGTAGTGATAGAATGGCGAAATACAACCAATTGTTGCGCATCGAAGAAGAACTTGGGGAGACAGCAGTTTATCCTGGTAAATCGTTTAAGTACATTAAAAAATAGTGGTTTAAATACGGATTCCGTTAAATATCATCGTGTTTCGATAGGAATCATACTATTTGATAGATTTTGAAGTCATTAGCTCTATTTATGAGCAACTATTGATTTACATTTGCGTCTATCAAAAAAAGGAACATTACGATGAAACTAATTCTAACTATCTCGTTCATGTTTGCGATGGGTGTCTCAATTGGACAGACACAGCAAACACCAACGACACAGCAGTCAAATGCACAGCTTTTTGCTCAGTGCATGTTTGACATCCCTAATCAAGCTGAACTTGATCAATTAACTTTCGATATCTACACCAATCACCCGGATGTAGAAATGGTACGTCTCGATTTAAATACTCAACGAGCATTTGTCGTTACCACTGGTAGCTTACCATTGTCGGAATCTGATTTTATATCTTGGTTCGATCAATATTCTGGAACTGTTAACTGTGTTCAGGTTGGCGTTTATGGAGTTGACGCAATGAATCCTTATCCATTCACTAACTGTAGTCAATAAGAGTATCATGAGAGTATTACTAACTAACATAGTCTTTTTGTGCGCATTTGGCGCATTCGGTCAAGGGGTTGTTTCAAATGCCTGTAACATGGCACAAAATATTTGTAACAGTGTTCCTGTACCATTCCCTTTATCTACTGGTACCAGTCCAAGTCCAGTTGTACCTCCAGCAGGAAGTATTTCTAATCCAAATACAAATCCAGCTCCTGGATTTATGGGTTGTCTCCTTGCCGGAGAGCTTAATCCAAACTGGTTCGTTTTGAATATCACATCAACAGGTAACCTCGAATTTAATATTGGAGCAGCAGGTGGAAGTGGATATTTCGATTGGTCTTTGTGGCCTTACAACCCAGCTACTGGGTGTACGGACATTCAAAATAACTTAGTTTCACCAGCAGGTTGTAACTGGAATGCGTCATCTCAAGGTTTTACTGGGATGTCAACTGGTGGACCTCCTGCAGGAGGTGCAACAGGTAATTTTACGCCATCTGTTCCTGTAGTTGCTGGTCAAGCTTACATTCTAATGTTCTCGAACTATAGTTCACAAGTTGGAAACGTGAGTTTAACTTTCCCTCCATCAGGAGCGTCAGTTGGTTGTTCAGCAGATACTCCAGATCAAACGATTTGTTTAGGAGATGTGGCAACAGTAGATATCGTTGTGCCACCAGCTTACGTTGCCCCAACCTTTAACTGGTTAATTACAACAGGTGTTTCCAATCCAACAGGAGGTACTGGTGTACTGGTAACGCCAACAGTAACAACTGACTATTACGTAGAAGTACAAGATAATGCTCCGGGAGGAGTCATGTATACTGATACATTCACGATTACCGTTGTTAATCCTCCGGCACCGAATGCTGGTCCTGATCAAAACGTTTGTCTTGGTAGCTTGGTAACATTGTCTGGAACACCAGATGATCCGATTAACAATACAACAATGTGGATGTATGATGCTTCAGGAGTTACACCAACACCTACGGTAAATTTCATTCCAAACAATACAAACCTTACAACTTTCGCTTCTGTGAATCAAGTTGGAACTTACTTCTTCATGTTGCAAGAAACAAATGCAATTTGTGGAGATGTTCAAGATACCTGCATTATTAACGTCAGTGACTTATCAATCACGGCTTCATTCACTAGCCCTTCTTGTGCAACCTTTACGGATGGTACAATAACAATTTCTTCAGCTGGAGCAAATGAATACAGTTTTGATGGAGGAACATTTTGGGATGTACTTGCAACGAGTGGTGGTTTTGGAGCGGGAACGTATACCGTTTGTGCTAGAACTCCTCTTGGATGTGAAAAATGTGTTGATGTAATAATCACTGAACCTGCACCAATGACAATATCAGTTTCAAATGATACATTGATTTGTGAAAATGGTACAGCTCAACTGTCGGCTTTCGCCACAGGTGGAACATCTTACCTTTTCCATTGGGATCATACAGCTGATACAGGATTTCAACAATCAGTTATGCCTGGAGCTGCAACGACATATACCGTGTTTGCAGAAAATCAAACAGGATGTGTTTCACCAGCAACAACAATCGATGTAACGGTGAGACCTCCTTTAACAGGTACTATTTCAGCCTTTGACACAATTTGCCCAGGTTACGATACGGATCTTTCAGCAAGTGTTGTTGGTGGAATTGGTCAACCTTATTCATTCGTTTGGAGTGACGGTAGTACATTCAATGGTGCTCCAAATCACACAATCAATGTTGGACCAGCGGTATCAACTGATTATACAGTAACAATTACAGATGGATGTGAATCAACGCCATTAGTAATGATGACGAACGTTCGAGTTGCACCATTACCTGTGCCAATGGTTGATGTTCTTAACCCTATACAATGTGAGGCAGCGATCTTCGATATCGTAAACATAACTGATCCTGCACTTAGCCAATACAATTACTGGTTGGTTGATGGAGAACAACAATTCTTGAATCAAGATACGATCACAACTGCAGAAATGTGGGCGGGTGAATATGATTTACAATTGATTATTACTTCTTTCGAAGGATGTGTCGATTCAGTGACTTGGTTAGAGTTGTTGAGTGTTGATCCAAAACCAGTAGCAGATTTTAAATATTCGCCGAACCCAGTGTTGATGTTCAATACACAAGTTCGATTCACGAATTACTCATTCAACGGATACACGTACCAATGGTTCTTTGAGGATGGAACACCTTCTCAATCAACTCAAACGAATGTAGATGTGATTTTCCCTGATGGAATTGAAGGACGATACGACGTAAGGTTGATCACGACTTCTGAATTAGGATGTGTTGATACAATGGATCACGAATTAATCGTTTATCCTGAAGTATTGATCTACGCTCCAAATGCATTTACACCAGACGACGATGAGCATAACCAAACATGGAGAGTATTCATGGAAGGAATTGATGTGTATGATTTCGAATTATTGATCTTCAACCGTTGGGGTGAAGTAGTATGGGAATCACATGACATCGAAACTGGATGGGATGGTACTTATGGAGGAAAACAAGCTCCAGCTGATACCTACACATGGATCATTCGAACGAAAGATTTAATGAATGATGCGAAGTACACGTATGACGGTCATATCAACCTTCTGAGATAGAAATCAAATAATTTATTGAAAACGCTCCTCCAAAAAGAGGGGCGTTTTTTTGTTTCTTTTAACTTTGTAAAAAGCAATGTGTCCCGAAAGCTATCGGGAGCATCGAGATACTTATTAAGAATAGATGATCATGAGCGATACTATGGAAGCGACTATTTTTCAAAAGGATATCATGGAAGGAATTCCAGCGGTGATTCCTCCAATGCCTGCAATCGAAGAAGGAATTAATCATGCTCCGAAAAGAAAGCAAATCTTGTCTGAGGACGAGAGAAAGCTAGCGCTTCGGAATGCACTTCGTTATTTCCCGAAAGATCAACACGCAACCCTCGCTCCTGAGTTCATGGATGAACTGGACAATTATGGTCGAATCTACATGCTTCGCTACCGTCCGACATATAGAATGTATGCACGTGGAATAAACGAGTATCCTGGTAAATGTGATCAAGCAAAAGCAATTATGCTAATGATCCAAAATAACTTGGATTACGACATTGCTCAGCATCCACATGAATTAATTACATACGGTGGGAATGGTGCGGTTTTCCAAAATTGGATTCAGTACCGACTTACAATGAAATACTTATCTGAAATGACAGATGAGCAAACCTTAACAATGTATTCTGGTCACCCGATGGGATTATTTCCTTCGCACAAAGATGCACCGCGCGTCGTTGTAACGAATGGAATGGTCATCCCGAATTATTCTCAACCAGATGATTGGGAGAAACTCAATGCATTGGGTGTTTCTCAGTATGGTCAGATGACTGCTGGATCATACATGTACATCGGACCGCAAGGAATTGTTCACGGAACAACGATTACGGTATTGAACGGTTTTAGAAAAATCAAGAAATCACCAGCAGGATCGCTTTTTGTTACTTCTGGATTAGGAGGAATGAGCGGTGCGCAGCCAAAAGCAGGATCAATTGCTGGCTGTATCACAGTTTGTGCTGAAGTAAATCCTAAAATGGCGCAAACCAGACTCGATCAAGGTTGGATAAATGAACTGATCAGTGATTTAGATGAATTAGTCTCTCGAGTTCGTAAAGCACAGGCAGCCAAAGAAGTTGTTTCAATCGCTTACCTCGGGAATATTGTTGAAGTATGGGAGAAATTCGATACGGATGGTATTCACATTGACCTTGGTTCTGATCAAACTTCTCTTCACAATCCTTGGGCGGGAGGTTACTACCCAATGGGGATCACATTTGAAGAGTCAAATAAGATGATGGCCGAAGATCCTGACGCATTTAAGAAAGAGATTCAAGCAACCTTAGTTCAACATGTAGCAGCAATCAATAAGCACACAGCAAAAGGAACCTATTTCTTCGATTACGGGAATGCGTTCTTATTGGAAGCATCTCGTGCTGGTGCAGATATCATGGCGGAGAATGGAATTGACTTTAAGTACAATTCATATGTTCAAGACATCATGGGACCAATGTGCTTCGATTATGGTTTTGGACCATTCAGATGGGTGTGTGGATCAGGGAAACCAGAAGATCTCAAGAAAACAGATGAAATTGCTTGTCGTGTACTAGAAGAAATTCGTGTAAACAGTCCTGAAGAAATTCAACAACAAATGGCCGACAACATCCAATGGATTAAAGGTGCTCAAGAGAATAAATTAGTTGTTGGATCACAAGCTCGAATCCTTTATGCTGATGCTGAAGGTCGAATGAAAATTGCAAAAGCATTCAATGACGCCATCGCGAGCGGTGAAATCGGATACGTAATTTTAGGTAGAGATCACCACGATGTTTCTGGAACGGATTCTCCTTACCGCGAAACGTCAAATATTTATGACGGTTCTAGGTTTACCGCTGACATGGCAATTCAAAACGTGATTGGCGATGGATTCCGTGGAGCTACATGGATTTCTATTCACAACGGTGGAGGAGTTGGCTGGGGAGAAGTTATCAACGGTGGCTTTGGAATGCTCTTAGATGGTAGTTCAGATGCAAACCGAAGATTGACCTCAATGCTTCATTGGGACGTCAATAACGGAATTGCGCGACGAAACTGGGCCCGAAATAAAGGGGCAACATTCGCCATCAAACGCGCAATGGAAATTGAACCGAACTTGAAGGTAACAATCCCATCATCAGTTGACGATGATATTATTGATGGTCTAATTAACTAATTTCGAGCATTCGAATTCTCAATTAGAAGGAACGTGCATCTTCGAATGAAATCTGAGGACAAATTGAAAGGCGTCAATATGAGAAATAGCACAAAGCGGACGCGGCGTGATCATTGAACATATCGACTTTCAAGAAGTTCGAAGGTTGAAAGCGAAGCAGCACTAGCGTTTTTTGGCTCCACCTTTTTTATGCGATAAGCCGATGCGGTAGCATCAAGATTTTAGGTGGAAGAATCAAGGTTTTAAGTGGAAGAAAGACTTTAAGCTGTTCAACTTTAATATCAAATAATCAGAAACGAATATGATCTGTTACAACCATCCCGACCAACAAGCCTGCGGGACATGCAAAAATTGTAGTAAAGGAATTTGTAAGAATTGTACAACGGATCTTGGCGATGGAATTGCTTGTACTGCTTCCTGTGTTGAAGATGTACGCAAGTTGAATTCACTCATATATAGGAATCTTAAGGTTAGTGATACTACATCCAAACGAGTATTTATAATGCCAATCTTCTACATGTTTATTGGATCATTGTTGTTAGGGATCAATTTGTATTTGAAAAAAGTTGACACATTCGTAGTTATTTTCGGCGTAATCCTAATATTGTTCGGTGCTTATTCACTTTATACAGCTGTTCAACTCAACAAGGACGATAGAATTTAAAGTCTAATCAACTAATTTCGAGCATTCGAATTTTCAACTAGAAGGATCGTGCCTCTTCGAATGAAATCTGAGGACGAATTGAAAGGCGTCAATATGAGAAGTAGCACAAAGCGGACGCGGCGTGCTCACAGAACATATCGACTTTTAAGAAGCCCGAAGGTTGAAAACGAAGCAGCACTAGCGTTTTTTGGCTCCACCTTTTTTATGCGATCAAAAAAAGGTGGAAGAATCAAGATTTTAAGTGGAAGAAGCTCTTCAAACTACACCCATTTCATCCACGAAAAAAACGATCTAATTAAACCAAATACTCCTTTGCGTCCATCGCGGATTTTGTGGTGAATATCACGCACAAATAGCTTTCATATTAATCGATACGAATAGTGTGAATTTTAGTCTCCAACCCAAGAAAAATCGCTAAATTTAGTATCCTAAATCATGTGTTAATCTTAGCACTATGGACATAGATATTGTCAAAAACGAAAAGAAGCGTTTTGTTATCATCGGAGGAGGTTTCGGTGGACTTGAAATCGCACGAAAACTCGTCAAATTAAACGTACAAGTCGTATTAATCGACCGAAACAATTACCACCAGTTCCAACCACTTTTTTATCAAGTTGCAACCGCTGGACTTGAAGCAAGTTCCATCGTTTTTCCCTTTCGGAGAAACTTTCAACGTGCAAAGAACTTTCACTTCAGATTAGCCGAAGTGAAATCAATCAATGCTGAGGATAAAATCATCCAAACATCGATTGGTGAGTTAAGCTACGACACCTTGATCATCTCGACCGGGGCAACGAATAATTTCTTTGGAAACGATGAAATAGAGAAACATGCCTTCGCAATGAAGAGCATCGATGAATCACTTCGCATTAGAAACCGTGTGCTTGAGCAGTTCGAAGTTGCATTGAGCGTTCCTGCAGCGGAAAAATCAGAACAACTTACCATCGCAATTGCTGGGGCGGGACCAACAGGAGTTGAGTTAGCCGGAACACTTGCGGAAATGAAGCGATACATTCTTCCCAAAGAATACCCAGAACTCGATTTCGATCAAATGCGCATTGTCTTGATTGAAGGTGCTCCACGCGTCCTAAATGCGATGAAGGAAAAATCATCTTGGAAAGCGAAAAAGTACCTCGAAAAAATGGGCGTTGATGTCTTGGTGAAGACCAGAGTGAATTCCTACGATGGAACCGAGTTGGTCTTGAGTGATGAAACAATCATTCGGACAAAAACATTGATTTGGGCTGCTGGAATTAAAGGAAACTACATCAACGGAATTCCTGAAGAAGCGAAAGTTCCTGGAAACCGAATTTCAGTCGATCACTTCAATCAAATTGATGGAATGAAAGATGCCTACGCAATTGGCGATGTGGCAAATATGATCTCGGACGATCGTGCTTTCGCAAAAGGACATCCGCAATTGGCACAAGTAGCTATCCAACAAGGAAACCGCTTCGTGAAGAACATGAAAGCACAATTGAAAGGAAAAGAAATGGTGCCATTCAAGTACAAGAACTTAGGTACGATGGCAACAGTCGGTCGAAACAAAGCGGTTGTTGAACTTCCTGGAATGAAATTCTACGGTTTCTTCGCTTGGATGGTCTGGATGGTCGTTCACCTGAGATCAATTCTTGGTGTTCGGAATAAATTCATCGTGTTTCTAAACTGGGTCTGGAATTACTTTACGTATAACCTGTCTTTACGAGTGATTATTAAAGGAGTTGGGAATAGAGAGAAGTAGAGGTGTTTTTGGGCGTTCGAGCGGGCTTTCTTTCCAAATCCTCTTCCGATAGCTATCGGAAAGAGGGTTTTCCATACCTATCCCTAACGCTTCCGAACTTCCCGTTCGGCTTTAGGTCTTCACAGATACATCTGCTCTTCTAACGCTTCCGAACTTGTTGTTTGGCTTTCTCGAGAATATCCATTCTTCTGAGGCTTCCAAGTCGATAGCATCAAGAACTATAAACAGTTTTCGATTGCTATCGGATCGGTGTAGACTTCCTATATTTTGAAATCAATTACTTTCAGTAGAAACAACAAACCGTCTTTTTTCTATAAGACCACTAGTCGTTTCTAGGTGAACAAAATAAACTCCGTTTTGAAGACCAGCAATCGGAATGGTAACAAATTGACTTTTTGTAAGCATTGAAGAGATCATTTTTCCATTACTATCGTACATGCGAACCTTTTCAATCAAAACCGAACTTTCAATAGTCAATACTTCTGATACCGGATTTGGGTACATCGCTAAATCGATGTTAGAAATCTCTTCGACTCCAACAACCTTGCAAAAGATGACGTCTAAAGAATCTTCAATTCCATCTTCAGCTGAGTTAATGTAATACCTATAGTGGGCACATGAATCATTGGAAACTTGCACCACATCTTCAAAATAAATGCTGGTATTCGGAGAAGTCGCGATTTGGTTGAACGTAGTCCAAACGACATCAGAGCTACTCGGGTAACAATACACATCTATTGTATTAGGGTTTTCCCAGACACTCTTAATAATGGTCCAACTTGCCGGGTTTATTAGTTTAGTTCGAGTTACGGTATAATTTTTAACAATCGAAGAAGTGTTTAGAATGTCAATGGTAAAAGACTGGTCAGTATTATATGCAGTTGCATTGAATTGATTCGAACTACCTGACGGCACATTATTTCCTTGAAACGATAATTGTACTTGAGAATTGACAGTGCTAATTGTTACGAAAATAAGAATGAGTGTGAATCCAATGGTTTTTAGGTTTTTCATAAGTCAAATATAGAATTTAATGTTTGCCAGAATTTTTATAGATCACACGACTATTACATTCCTATTTGGCGCTTCTGTCTAAGAACAACTGTTTATAAGGAACGCACTCGTCGCCTACTGTTTAACTACTAAAATTCTTGCAGAGTTTCCTTCTTTCGTCTGTACTTCAATAGTATAGATGCCTGCTGCTCCTTCAATAGTTAAATCAATTGTGGATGAATTATTGACGGTTTTGTTTAGTACTTGCTGACCTAAATTATTGTAGATGAATACTTTTGCCTCAGAATACGTGCTTCCTAAATCAATTGATACATTTCCAAATGTAGGATTAGGGTAAACGATGAGAGAAGAACCGAAATCATTTTCATTAATTCCAACTGAACTCGATAGACAAGCAGTTGTCACTGAGCAGGTCCCATTGTTTATTTCACATGCGTAATTACCGGCAATAGTTGGAGTAAAGGACTGATTTGTTGCCCCAGAAACTGCCGCGTTCCCGTTGTCACAATCAACCCACTGGTAAGTGTAACCTGTTGCGTCTGCGCTCAAAGTCAGTGCATCTACTTGCGTGATTCCATTATCAATTGGTGTAATGATTACATTCTGTGTTTGTGTCAATGTGTTTCCGTTTCCATCGTCGTATGTCCAAGTTATCATTGTTGTTCCACTTGCTGTGACCGGGAAGGCAAGGTCAGGAGTTCCTGTGATTGCTCCTGAGCAGTTATCCGTTGCTGTGGGTGCCGTTGGTGTTACTTCGCATTCATCATTGATGTCAGGGAGATCGGCTAGATCAGCGAGTGGTATCGTAGCATCAGTAATAATAACATTCTGGGTTTGAGTTAAGGTGTTCCCATTTCCATCATTGTAGGTCCAAGTTACAGTTGTTGTTCCTTGAGTTGTGATTGGAAGTGAAGCGTTATGTGATCCAGTCAATAAACCAGCGCAGTTGTCGGTCGCAGTAGGTGCAGTCAAACTCGTCACTTCACATTCAGCATTGATGTCCGAGAGGTTAGCCAAACTAGCAACGGGTATTGTAGCGTCTGTAATAACAACATTCTGCGTTTGAGTTGAGGTGTTTCCATTCCCATCATCGTACGTCCAAGTTACGACTGTTGTTCCTTGACTTGTGATTGGAAGTGAAGCGTTATGTGATCCATTAAGCAAACCCGCGCAGTTATCTGTCGCTGTTGGAGCAGTCAAACTAGTTACTTCACATGTGCTATTGATGTCAGGGAGGTTAGCCAAATCAGCAAGAGGCGGTGTCGCATCTGTAATAACAACATTCTGCGTTTGAGTGGACGTGTTTCCATTTCCATCATCATATGTCCAAGTTACTGCTGTTGTCCCTTGAGCTGTAATTGGGAAGGTAAGATCTGGAACACCTGTAATTGCTACCCCACAGTTATTTGTCGCGGAAGGTGCAACTGGCATTGCCAATGAACATTCGTCGGTAAGAGGTGATAATGTAGCAACATCATGCGTTATGGATGTAGAAGAACATTCTGAGAACTTGAGAAAACAAAAATCATAAGATCCGGCAGCAGTTAAATTGCTTGTTCCAGCTCCTGGATCAAAATCAACTGTTCCACTATAAATTCCTGAAACATATATTTCTCCTGTAGCGGAAAGATCAATTGACATACCAGAATCATCAACATCTGCTTCACCAAAACGAACCGCCCATGAATAATCGCCG
>NVXP01000085.1 GCA_002733985.1 Fluviicola sp.
AATCGGAGCTACTGGCCCTGCTGGATCTGCTGGTTTAGATGGAGCAACAGGAGCAATCGGAGCTACTGGCCCTGCTGGATCTGCTGGTTTAGATGGAGCTACTGGCCCTGCTGGATCTAACGGTCTAAATGGAGCAACAGGAGCAATTGGAGCTACTGGCCCTGCTGGATCTAATGGTCTAAATGGAGCAACAGGAGCAATCGGAGCTACTGGTCCCGTTGGTCCTGCTGGTTTAAATGGAGCAACTGGATCAACAGGAGCTACGGGTTCCGCTGGATCAACTGGTCCTGCTGGAGCTGCTAACATAACAGGAACAACTGATTATGTTGCGAAATTCACAGGTACAAACACTGGTGGTAACTCAACAATTCGTGACAATGGTACAGCTGTATCGATTAATACAACTCCTAATGTTGATTATCGACTTTACGTATACGACCAGCAATTAACTGCTGATGGTGATGGACAGGCTTCAATTTATGGATACCGTACGCGCGACTCGCAAAATAGTGGTATATCGTATGCAACTACTGGAGGTAACAGTGCTGTAAGAGGTTACAACTATTGGGGTGATCTTTATACGTTTGGAGTAATTGGTACAAGCTATAATGATTACACTAGAACTGGTGGAGTTATGGGTGCTCAAACAAGTGGTACTTACTGGGGATCTCTAGGATATAAGAACAGTGCATCGTCTACATACGGGGTTTACGGATCTTCTGGTTATGCAAGTGGTGCTGGTCTTCTACCTTCAGCTGAGGCAATTGGAATCGGAGGAGGTTTCTTCGGTAATATGATTGGTTCAACTTCACAAGGAGAAGTAATTGGTCAAATCAATTCTGGTGAATTGTTTGCACAGTATAATAGCGGAAACGTATATACTTACGGACAAAACATCGAATTAGTAAAAACTGAAGGAGCTGTAACGCCAGTTTATGCTGTAACAAGTACAGAAGCAATTGTTTACTCGAAAGGATCAATTCAATTGGTGAACGGAACGGCTCACGTTTCTTTCGATAACGAGTATGCAATGTTATTGGGAGATTCGCCAATTGTAACAGCAACACCTAATGGAGAATGCAATGGCTTGTACATCGCTTCTACTGATGAAAGTGGATTTGTTGTTAAAGAACTTATGAACGGATCAAGTAATGCAACTATTTCTTGGATCGCGGTTGGAAACAGAGTTGATAACAATCCTGTGGACAGAGCAATTGAAATGGTAACAGCATCTGATTTCGAGCGTAACCTGCAACAAGTACTTTACTCTGATGGAAACATTGAAGGAAGTGCTAAGGCAATTTGGTGGGATGGAACAACTATCCGCTTTGATGAACTTCCAACGCACTTATCTACTGTAGAGCGTTCAGAAAAGTAAAAATTGATAATTTATTTGCAATTTTGAGGGGGCTTCGGTCCCCTCTTTTTTTATGCGAGCATTAACCTTCTTCTTGTTCATCACTTCATCCGTTTTTGCGCAAGAAATGGATTCTTCGGCGTACCTAAACATGAAATCAATTGTTGAGTACCTAGCAAGTGATTCATTGAAGGGTAGAGGAACAGGATCTGTAGAAGAACAAACGGCTGCTGAATATATTTCAGCTTCACTTAAAAAGTCAGGATATAAAGTCAAGAAGCAGAAGTTTAGCTTTGTATATGATAGTTTGAACTATAAAAGTCAGAATATAATCGGCTTCGTGAATAACCGCAAAGATTCTACTCTATTGATTACAGCGCATTATGATCATTTAGGAATGGGTGATTACATGTCTTTGAGTGGACCAGGTGTTATTCATAATGGAGCAGATGACAATGCTTCAGGAGTGGCGCTTATGTTACAATTGGCTGACGATCTTGTCGACTCAGTTCAGAATTACAATCTTCTTATCGTGGGTTATGCTGCACATGAACTTGGGTTATTCGGATCGCATTATTTTAGCGAAAATCTTTGTCCAAAGTATACAGAAATTGTCTTGGCGATCAACTTTGATATGGTTGGAAGAATGGACAAAGAGAGGCACGGTTATTTTCAATCGAGTGATGTCAATTTGAATGCGCTTATTTCCAATACGGAAAGAGTAAAATGGACAAAAAGTGTGAAAGAGCGACTATCCAAGTTAGATTCTAAATGGTTTCTCGAATCTGGAGTCCCATCATTAACTATTTCAACCGGCATTCATTTGGATTACCATAAATACTCCGATGATGTTCAGTATATTAATTGGGATGGCATAGAACGCATTCATGTAGATCTTAAGAAGTGGTTGCTGAATAGCTTTCGGTAAAGCACAGGAAATTTGTAATTATGTTCAATCGAGTTCTCAAATGGCAATTAATCTTCGAATCGAAAAGCGAACTAATCGACTATTTCGGAACAAGAAGTACGGTACTTTTTAAGAATACCTTTGGCGAAATTATGCTTGCTCGAGAAGGAGATGAGTTCTACGCGTTTGAGAATAAATGTCCACACCAAAACAAATCATTGGAGGGCTGTTCCATAGATGAAGGAGCAATTATTTGCCCTTGGCACAAATACGCCTTTTCCTGTGAAACAGGTCGTGGTCATGGTTTATACCTCGAGAAATATCCAATCAAGTTTGAGGAAAACGGTGTGTTTATCGGAAAAGAAGTGTGGAGCTTATTTGGGTGAAATTTATCGGCCAAGCTGGCGATGACGAATAATTTTTTCAACAGGCTTCTTCTCAATTTTACTCGTTAACCATGAAATTAAATCCAGATATAGCAATGGTCGGCGCTCRAATGGATCTTCGAAAATTGCAATCAAATTACTTCTTAATTCGATAAAGTGCGGTGTCATTTCATCGCTGTTCATATGAACAGATTTACGAATGAAATTRATGATCAGTTTTTGCACTTCTTGCAAATCGCCATACTTGATTAAAAAGCGATACGTACTTTTCAGTTGATACTCAACCAATTCAGCATTTCCAAGTTCATAGTGTGCAACGAGGTTCAAAATACGCGCGAAACATTGAACGTCTTGCCTTAAATGGTGCTCTTTTGTATCCGAATGAATGATTTTATTTAACACCTGAATGCTYGCCTTAAAYTCATCAGCTCCAAAATGCATACAGGCGATTTTGTAATGAAATACCTGAATACGATTCGTATCGATGTATGAATCATTCAGKACTAACCAAGATTCTAATTCTACGAGAAAATCTTCGTTGTTTCTAAATGTACCATTAATGAAACGGTGATTCAATCCTGCGATGTAGTGGTAAATGTTCGCCATTACATTCGTGTTGAAATCGAAAGAAGCAGAATGTTCTTCAATAAACTCGTTCAGTAGGGCATAGTAAACATCAAATTGTTTCGGTTTATTTGAGTAGAACAGTGCAGATAGAATGTTGTGGAGTCCCTTTAGATAAATGATAGGTTCTTCCTTCAAAAGCAACGGATTTTCTCTCATTTCTTCGATCCACGCACATGCATGTTTGTAGCAGAGGACAAAGCTTTGTGTAATGAAATGAAACCACGTGTACGCCATGTGATGGTATACTTTACTCCGCACGGACATTTCGCTTTGCTGAATAGCGCTCGTTTCATTCTTGAAGTAGATAGCGACCTTCCGAAATTCCCGTTGATTTTTTACGTGCCCATATTTGAGGTAATAATCATACAGCATGAGGGCCAAATTGGACCAATCATCGGAAGATTTTAGAATTGTTTGGAGGTGTTTATTTGTTGAAACGATATGTTCCGCCCGCTCGGAGCCACTTTCGGTCACATAGAACAACTCAATTTTACGTTTCATGTGATTAATCGTATAAAGTGCGAGGTCGTCTTGGTAGGTTTCCGCGATTAGTCGTGCTTTATATAATTGACCCAAACTTTGAAAATAAAGTCCTTTGGTGTAGAGCACTTTTGAGAAGCTTATTAATTCATCTATCCTAAGAGATGGATCATTGTGATGCAACAAGCGCAAGCTAATTAAGAGTTGCTCATAAAGGTGTGATTTGAGGTTCGATAACGAGCTCCCTTTCGTTCCCGGTAATTTCTTTTCTAAATGTGAATTGTCCAGCTCATTTTCACGGTCATAAAGATCAAAAAGGATTAGAAATTTCAAGTCTTTATCTCCAAAATTTCTTCGTGAGTACAGCTTGAAATGACGCTTTTCCGCCTTCGAAAGAGAACTAATAAGGGATCGAAGTGGGTTAGAATTTGTTTTGGACATATGACTTTAGTTTCTATTAACAATCTGATAATCAAAACGGTGGTAACAAAATTACTTTTTTGGATGTCACAAACTAAGCTCTTTTTGATTTCTCTACTATCAAGTTAGAGACTAGTTTCGATGTGAATACAATACTAAGAAATTTACGGCATTGAGAGAACAAATTCAAATATTTGATACAACGTTAAGAGATGGTGAGCAGGTTCCGGGGTGTAAATTAAATACACAACAAAAACTGGAAATCGCCAAGGAATTAGAGCACTTAGGTGTCAACGTTATTGAAGCAGGCTTTCCAGTTTCAAGTCCAGGCGATTTTGAGGCAGTTAAAGGTATTGCTGAATCAATTAAAGGAGTCACGATTTGTGCTCTTTCAAGAGCGGTAGACAAGGACATCGAGATTGCTGCTGAAGCTTTGCGCAATGCCGACAATCCAAGAATTCATACAGGAATCGGAACATCGGATTATCATATTTATCAAAAGTTAAGGACAACGCAAGAAGACGTGATTTTGCGCTCGAAGCATGCGGTAAAAATGGCAAGAAACCTGTGTGCAGAAGTAGAATTCTATGCAGAGGATGCGGGAAGAACTGAAAACAGCTTCCTTGCAAAAGTAGTTGAGGAAGCGATCTCTGCYGGGGCTACGATCATAAATATTCCGGATACAACAGGTTATTGTCTTCCTGAACAATACGGTGAGAAAATTGCCTACCTCATGGAACATGTGCCAAATATGCACCAAGCGATTCTTTCAACACATTGCCACAATGATCTTGGACTTGCTACGGCTAACAGCATTGCTGGCGTTCTTGCGGGAGCGAAACAAATAGAGTGCACCATTAACGGAATCGGTGAGCGAGCAGGAAATACTTCGTTGGAAGAAGTAGTCATGATATTGAATCAACACGAACACATTCAACGAGGGACAAGTATTAATACCAAATTACTGAACCCACTATCGAAATTGATTGAGTTCGAAATGAACATGCCAGTTCAGCGAAATAAGGCGATTGTTGGAGGGAATGCATTTTCACATTCATCAGGAATTCATCAAGATGGTGTAATAAAAAACCGGGAGACGTATGAAATTATTGATCCTAAAGAAGTCGGTGCTGGCGATTCACAAATCATATTAACTGCGCGGAGTGGAAGGGCAGCTCTAAGGTATTGCGCGCAAAAATTGGATTTCGAATTGAGTAGAGACAAGCTAGACATTGCCTATGAACGCTTTCTGTCAATTGCAGATAAACACAATCATATTAGCGATCAACAATTATTAAGCCTACTTGAAAGTATTTAAAATGGGGAAAACAATCATTGATAAAATTTGGGATTTACACTGTGTAAAATCTGTAACGGATGAAGTTGATATGTTGTACATAGATCGACATTTCATTCATGAAGTTACGAGTCCTCAAGCTTTTACGGGTCTTCGAGAAAAGAACTTAAGTGTACTACGTCCAGACCGAATTACTGCCGTAGCAGACCATAATGTACCAACGCGAAATCAACATTTGCCAATTGAAAATGAACTTTCAAAGAAGCAAGTGGATACCTTGGTTGAGAACTGTCAAGAGCATTCAATTGAATTGTTTGGAGTCGGTCATGAGAAGAATGGTATTGTGCATGTTATCGGTCCTGAAAATGGATTAACGCAACCAGGAATGACAATTGTTTGTGGTGATAGTCACACTTCTACGCATGGCGCGTTTGGGGCAATTGCTTTCGGAATTGGCACATCGCAGGTAGAACAAGTTTTGGCGTCACAGTGCCTTCTTTTAAGCCGACCAAAGACAATGCGCATTGAAGTGAATGGCGATCTAGGAAAAGGAGTTGGCGCAAAAGATGTTGTACTCTACATTATTTCACAGTTAGGAACTGAAGGCGCTACGGGCCATTTTATTGAGTTTTCTGGAAGTGTATTCCGTAATTTCTCTATGGAAGAACGAATGACGGTATGCAATATGAGTATCGAAATGGGGGCACGAGGCGGTCTTATTGGAATTGATGAAACGACAATACGTTACGTGACAGAACGAGCAACGATCTCGGAGGAGAAAATTGCATTCTGGAACACCCTCCATTCAGATGACAATGCTTCATTTAACCGCAGTGTTGAGTTTCAAGCTAAGGAAATCCAACCAATGGTTACAACAGGTACTTCACCCGATACGGGTGTTGGCATTTCTAAATCTGTCTCGGCATCGAATCGAAATAGTGAAAAAGGCCTCAATTACATGGGCCTCGGGAATGATCAACAAATGATCGGAACGAATATAGATTATGTATTTATCGGAAGCTGTACAAACGGTCGAATTGAAGACCTACGAGCGGTTGCAGAAATTGTAAGAGGATATACTAAGCATGAAGATGTAACGGTATGGGTTGTCCCAGGTTCAAATAAGGTCAAAGAACAAGCGATCAAAGAAGGATTGGACAAAGTCTTTTTAGCCGCAGGGTTTGAATTCAGAGAACCGGGATGCTCAGCGTGTCTTGCGATGAACGATGATAAAATCCCGAGCGGAGCGGTGTGTATCTCCACATCCAATAGAAATTTTGAAGGTCGACAAGGAGATGGCGCGAGAACCATTTTGGCAAGCCCAATGACAGCAGCAGCTTCAGCTATTAACGGGAAAATTACAGATCCAAGAACTTATTTAAACTAGCATGGAAAAGATTATTTCAACAGCAATCGTACTCGAAATAGATAACATAGATACTGACCAGATTATTCCTGCTAAGTTTTTGAAATCTACGAACAAAGAAGGATTTGGAGAATGGTTGTTTTACAATTGGAGGTATGATGAAAATGATAACCCGAAGCCGGATTTCCCCTTTCTTCAGTTTCAGCGAGACAGCAAAATATTAATCGCTGGAAATAATTTCGGTTGTGGATCAAGTCGCGAACATGCTGCTTGGGCGATTGCAGATTACGGAATTGAAGTAGTCATTTCGAGCCAGTTTGCAGATATTTTCAAAGGAAATGCCTTGAACAATGGGATTTTACCAATTACGGTTTCTGAATCTTGCTTGAAAGCCTTGCTAAAGTACTTCGAACGAGAAAAAACCTGCGCGATTGAGATAGATATTGAAGCGCAATCAATGAAAGTCGATGCGAAAGACATCTACATTAACATTCGCTTTGACATCGATCCACTAAAGAAAAAATTCATTCTGACTGGGATGAGCGAAATCGAATACTTGGTCCAGCAAAAAGAAGAAATTATCAATTTTGAAAAAACTCATGTTTTATGAAAAAGCAAATTGCACTAATTAAAGGTGATGGCATCGGTCCGGAGATTGTTCGGCAAGCAATAAAAGTGTTGGATTCCGTTGCATCTACCTTTCAACATGATTTCACCTATTCAGAAATTGAAATGGGTGCCTGCGCAATTGATAAATATGGTGTTCCAATTACAGATGAAGACCTTCAAAAATGCATGGATAGTGATGCGGTTCTACTTGGAGCTATTGGTGATCCTAAATTTGACAATGATCCCTCGATCAARGTTMGACCAGAACAAGGGCTGCTTAAGTTGAGAAAATCCCTYGGSYTGCATTCTAATATTCGGCCAATTAAMACCTACGACGAGATTATTGAAAGTTCTCCTTTGAAGAARCACCTTTTGCAGAATGTTGATTTTGTGATTTACAGAGAGCTGATTGGAGGAATTTATTTTGGCGAAAAARTATTGAGCGAGGATGAGAAATCAGCTAGCGATTTATGTGAATAWTCAGTTGATCAAATTGAAAAAATCACGAGAAAAGCCTTTGAAGGAGCACAACGTCGAAACAAGAAAGTGACCTTAGTGGACAAAGCGAATGTTTTGGAAACATCTAGGCTGTGGCGTAAAACTGTTACAGAATTGGCAAAGGATTATCCAGACGTAGAATTGGATTTCTTATTCGTCGATAATGCGGCAATGCAAATCATACAGGCACCAGGTTCGTTTGATGTGATTTTAACTGAAAACATGTTCGGTGATATTCTGTCAGATTTAGCGAGTGTAATTACTGGATCAATAGGCATGTTGCCGTCGGCGTCTGTCGGTGATTCAATTGCTCTTTTTGAGCCAATTCATGGTTCATATCCTCAGGCAAAAGGTCTTGACATCGCAAATCCAATGGCCATGATTTTATCGGTAGCCATGATGCTTGATTATTTTGAATTGACCGAAGAAGCTTCGAAAGTAAGAAAGGCGATTGAGTGGGCACTGGAACATGGATACGTTACCAAAGACATTGAATCAAATGATCCAATTGGATGTGAACGGGTAGGAGAGATTATTTCACTCTACCTTGAAGCAGATGGTGAATTGATCATAAACTATCGAAACGTTGAAGAGTCGCGTGGAGTGATTATTTAGTGGACCGAATTACTTGGGGCGGACGCCAAGGACTCCTCCATCAGCAACTGAGAACAAGGAATAGTTATAGTTAGCATCTTCAAAATAAGTCGTTCTACCATTGACTGATTCTTTATCAGTTTGTTTAAATGATAGAGTATCGATCAAGGTGTTTAGGTCTTGGATAATATAATCGTTATTCCCATCAGGATATAAACGTGCGTAGTTGGTATAACGGTAATACCCATCTCCTTCCATCGTACTTACGTCTATTGTTCGATGATAAATTGTCCCAGCGCTATCGCTATATAGATCAAGCTTGATGTGGTGTAGATCTGTTCGTTCGGAAGATTCCAGTGTTGATGGATTTTCCCCACAACCTATTCCTGAAGTTTCCACTCTTAATGAAACCAGTTTTGGGTGCGCAGGAGAATTTTCCACACAGCTTATTAGGAGAATCGTGCAAAGCAAGATGTAAAAGGGATTTATCATGGAGGGTAAGGACCAGTGTATTTCATGCATGGATTATCACCTGTGAAGCATCTCTCAGAAATSGTCACARYTTCATCAGCGGCGTTCGTCAATTCTATTGTGAAATCAGGAGTRTTKCGCCATGTTTCAAAGCATGAATCAGCGCTATACGAATAGAAGTCATCTATAATTTTCTTCTTCGCAATAAATTCATCAAGCGGTAATGCTTTATCAGCACGAATAACTGAATACAATCCGTTTTCAAGATCGATACTGAACTTTCCTTCGGCGTCCGTTGTTACTTTAACCATGTTCACCGCAGAAGCAGGACGATCATCTTTGTAGATGTAAAACACCTCATTGGCGATCGGGTCTGTAAATCCAGCTTCTTGCTCTTTTGTTGGCGCTGCACCTCCACAATATGGTCTGTGCGATTGAAAAGTAACCGTTAGTGTGTACTTTCCTTTCCAGACGTTATCGGCAGCATCAACAACGCCGTCTAAATTTTTAATCTCACCACAAGAACCTAGTCCTAATGTGATGCCAAATACGAGTAAAATGAGTCTAAAATCCATCGAAATCTTGTTTTTCTGTGTTTTCTTTAATTCGTGTGTCAAGCTCTTCTGAGCGATCAGTTTTAATCAGTGGTACTTTATGGAAAAGTACATCCTTAATTTTCTCACCTCTATATGAAATCAACGAAATCATCATGATAATACTTGTGATGAGAATAGGGTAAAGAAGTAATCCTGGGTCGAACTCAGGAATATCAATCGATGCCTCTTTGGCCAAAACGAAGAAGAGTAAGACGGTAATTAATCCCCGTGGAGCGATAAAAAGCTCTGGAAACATCTGTTTTTTGGCAAATATCCGAAGTGTAATAAATCGAACAATGAAAAGAATAGCAACAATTCCGAAGCTATTTACGGCAACTTGCCAATTGTAAAGCGAACTCAATGTGATACTCAATCCGAATACGACGAAGAAAAATGTTCGAATCAAAAACGCGGATTCTAAGGTCAAATTATGGAAATCATGGAGAATAGGCTTAACCTTTTCCTTGTCGAAAAACTTTGAGAGGAATCCTCGGAAGAAGACATCTGTATTATTCAGGACGACGCCGAAAGCAAGAATAAGCAGCAAGGATGATAGGTGGAAAAATTTCCCAACCGCGAAGAGCAATAGTAGTACTCCAATCACCAAGAATAATTTTACCTGCATCTGTAAATGTTGGAATAGATAGACCAAACCGTATGCCACGACTACAGAAAGCAAAACGGTTACTCCAATATTGATCAATATTTCCCATACAATATCTCCACCTCCTGCGCCTCCATCGGCACCAATCATGAAATAGAAAACCATAATTCCCAAGATGTCAGAGAAGGTGCTTTCGTAGATCATAAACTCCTTTTTTGAGCCAGTTAAACGGCCCACACTTGGAATGATAATCGCGCTACTCATGATACTCAGTGGAATCGCATAAACGATTGCTGTGTATAGATCTGTAGATGGGAAAATGTACAAGAAGAAAGCTGCAAGCCCGAACATTGATCCACCAATACCAACAATGGCAACAACGAGGGAGCGCAGAATTAATCCTGTTTTTTGTTTTTCGAGTTTTAAATCGAGGGCGGCTTCCAAAACGATCATTACCAATCCGACATTTCCTAAAACTTCTAGGAGGGAATCAAATTCTAAATCCTTACTGAGCCCATAAGAATCAAGTATTGCTTTCAAGCCCATTCCTAGCCCAATAAGCATCAGAACGGCAGGAATATTGGTCTTTTTGGCTAGAATATTAAAAAAGAAGCTCAAAATGATGATGCTGGCAATTGACATGATCAGCAAATAAGGATTACCCATATACTTTCTGCGTTTTAGTCAAATATAAGAAATCTAGTTTCTTCGGCATTGTAAATGAAAAGTTAATCGTAATATTGCGATATAGCAATATCTTGAGATTGTAAAAATGCAATAAATAGAAATTCAAATGGGACTTACTAGAACAGATAACTATACGAGCGAACAAGTGAACCTTGCTCAATTGTTGAAAGTGCTCGGACATCCTGCGCGTATTGCAATTGTTCAATCAATTATTCGAACGAATAAATGCATTTGTGGTGATCTTGTGACGGAAATAGGATTGGCTCAATCTACGATTTCGCAACATTTGAAAGAGTTGAAATCAGTCGGGATAATTCAAGGAACCATTGAAGGAACGAGTGTTTGCTATTGTATCAACGTAGAAACATGGGATCGATTAAAATTATCCATGAACGAATTACTGAATGCCGTTGATGCAAACCCAAATTGTTGTTAAGGACTGATAGGTTCTTAGAATAGATTTAGATACTAAATAATCAAATTATGAGTAATACAGTTTTCCCTAGAATGCATTTGTCGTTTTACGTAAGCGATATAACGTCAACTGTGAATTTTTACAGCACCTTCTTTGGTGTTCCTGCTTCGAAAGTGAAACCGGGTTATGCGAAATACGAACTTTCCGAACCGGGATTGATTATTTCATTTATTGAAAATAAGGAGCGGGTTCAATCGAATTTTGGTCATGTTGGAATTCAAGTTGGATCCAAAGAAGAAATGGACCGCCGATTAAACATCGCTCGTTCACAAGGAATTGTCAAAAGCGAGGAAATTGGAACTTCATGCTGTTATGCTGTTCAAGATAAATTTTGGGCAGACGATCCAGACGGAATTCAATGGGAGGTTTATTATTTCCACGAAGATGTTGAATTCAACGATCCCAAGTTCGAGAGTGAAGATGCGAGTGCTTGTTGTATGCCATTAGAGCGTGAAGAAAAGCCAAAACTTCAAATGATGGATATTCCAACAACAAATGATGCATCGAGCTGTGAACCAGATTCGGGTTGCTGCTAAAATAATTAAGGTGATGAAAAAAGTATTGGTGCTTTGCACAGGAAATAGTTGTCGAAGTCAAATTGCCCACGGTTATCTGGCCCATTTTGCTCCTGAGGGAACAGGTGTTTTCTCCGCTGGAATTGAAACACACGGTGTGAATCCAAAAGCGATTGAAACAATGAATGCAGATGGTTTGGATATCTCCAGCCATACATCGAATAACATATTAGAATACGAAGGACAACATTTCGATTATGTGATCACCGTGTGTGATAGTGCGAAGGAAAAGTGCCCTTACTTCCCATCGAATGCGGTGAAGTTTCACAATAATTTTCCTGATCCTTATGGAGCTTCAGGAACGGATGAGGAAATAGCAGCAGTTTTTGCTTCCGTTCGTGATCAAATCAAAACGTACTGCAAAGAATTCGTATCCGCCTATTTATGAACCGTTACGTCGCGGAGTTTTTCGCAAGTTTTTTAATGATTTTCCTTGGAACTGGATCAATGGTTCTGAGCGATCAGACCGATGGTTGGTTCACGCACTTGGATGTTTCATTGTCCTGGGGATTCGCAGTTGGTTTGGGAATTTTTCTCTTTGGAAGATATTCTGGAGCACACATGAATCCTGCTGTGACTATTTCATTGACACTCCTGAAAGCACACCCAAAACAGCAATTATTGCCATTTCTTGGACTCCAATTTGCAGGAGGAATAGCAGCTAGCTTATTGTTGGCATTCTTAGCTCCTGAACATGAGTTTTTGGGATCATCTCTCCCTTCGGGCAGTGTGATGCAGAGTTTTTACATTGAATTTCTATTGACCTTTGCGCTCATGGCAGTTGTATTAATGTCCGGATGGTTCAAAAAAGGAGCGATCATTTTAGTTCCATTGGCAATTGGTGGAACGGTTTTACTAGAAGCATATTTTGCTGGTCCAACAACAGGGGCGAGTATGAATCCAGCGAGAAGCCTTGCTCCGGCAATTGTGTCTGGTCACACGGAACATTTATGGGTGTATTTGATTTCAACTACGCTGGGAGCAATTAGTGCGAGCGGGCTGTGGTATTTATGGAAAAAGAGAAAAGCCTAATTTTTGCGTCGAGTATCTGCCAAATGGATAATTTGCCAACGACCGTCTAAATGAGCAAGTTGCATTGCATTCACGCCTTTGTGACTAAATTGATCGCCTACATAAAATGAATAATCCATCCAGACTTGAGCGAGCCCATCATCAATTTGGATAACAACATTTGAGATGCGTTCGTCCCAAACTTCATCGTGTGGAGTTCCAACGGCATTCACGAAATCATCAATCGAACCTGCATGAAGTTGATACGCACCTTCTTTTTCGTACGAAGTATATGCGCGTGCATCTGAATGAAAAGCGCCCCGCACTAACGAGCTATCTCCAGATTTCATTCCTTCGAATAATTGATCAATAATAAGGCGAACTTCATCCTGTCGGGTAGAGTCAGTTTGACTCCAAGACACTGAAGTAATAGCTAGAATAGTTAAGAGTAAAATCGATTTCATGACTTAAAGATCAGAAAATCTTGAGTAAGTTGAATTGAAATGTGTTGAATGGTTTAACTAGGAATCGCGAGAAATTCTTTCCAATCATCACTTTCGGCCATTGCTTTTATTTGCTCGTTTCGTTCAATTAGAAATTCTTCCAGGTACTTCCGTAGGAAAAGGCGATTTACTACTTTTCCCAGAAACCCGAGAGGTGATTCAAATTCAAAAATATCGATCATCAAGGTTTTGTTTCCTTCTGCTAAGAACAAATGTTGGTGACAAAGTGATTTGAAAACTCCCTTGGTCATTTCATCAACAAAAATATCTGGTCGCTGCATGACTGTAATTTTGGAGGTGAGATGTTGTGCTACTCCAAAGTGTTTGGCTCTCCAAGTTACGGACTCATTTAACCCAATTAGTCCGCTCGTTTTACCTGAAATCGCCTTTTCGCCAGTATGTTCAGTGGACTTTGCATGAAAATCGATACTCCGCGAAAGATCAAACACCACCGCTATTGGTGCATTGATTTCCGTATTAAGCTCGATTCGAGGCATGTATTAATAATGTGGTAAAATGTGAATCCGTAGAATGAAATCACATTTTAGTTTTCAGTAATATTGAAGGTACAAAATACGAAAACAGTCCAGATGATAACGCATTATCAGTAAAAGGATGTAATTTAGAGTATGAAATTAAGTCATTGTCTTTTACTTCTTCTGGTCCCCTTTATTTTTGGGTCCTTTTCAATTCGTCCTACTGCTGATGGTAAGTTTAACATAACAGTGAAAATTACAAATGTCCGAAACTCGAAAGGAAGAATTCAATTGCAAGTCTACCGTACGGGTGAATCATTTGCAGCTGAAAACCCCTACAAAGAGATCTATGTATCGAAAAAAGGCTTGAAGAATAAATCGATGACCTATACCATTTATGGTTTGAAATCAGGAACATATGGAATTGCACTTCTCGACGATGAAAATGCGAACAAAGAAATGGACTACGGTTGGGTGATGCCAGAAGAAGGGTTTGGCTTCTCGGATTATTATCACACTTCTTGGAGCAAACCCAAGTTCAAGCAATTCAAATTCTCTCTCTCTGCAAACAAAAGTGTTGTGGCGAAAGTCCGTTATATGTAAGTTAAGCATCCAGTTCTTACAGAGCCTTTCTAGTTCCCTGTTCAGTTAAATCATGTATTTTTCCTCGGTAGCTTTTTAGTTAGTTCACGGTGTAGAAATAGTATGGAGATCGATGTTCCGTGAATGATCAAACACATTGATGTATTTAATGCTTCCTTAAGTCTTCATTAAAATTAATGACTCGCTGTAGTCGATTGTTGGGTGTTAAAAAGTTGTTTTGGCATACTGTTTGTCTAGTCAGTGAAACTGTTGAGAACACAAACCTTAAGATTTAGTTCTTGAAATATCGCCAAAAGTATGAAGTCATATTTACCACTAATTATTTTCTTTTTGATCAACCTCTTTGCTTGTCCTGCACACGGACAACAACAGAAAGGTGAATCATATTATACTAAGTTACTTGATTCTGCACGCTCGATGGCGACTCAAAACCCTCAATTGTGTATTAAAATAGCCTTAGAGTTGGATTCGGTTTTTGTGAAAATGGAATTAACAAAAGAAGTAGGTATGTGCTATTTAACTCTTGGGGGAGCATATTATCAATTGGGAGAACACATTAAGTCAAGACACTATTATGGCGCTGCATTAGGACTTGCAGAGGAAGAACGGAGTGATATGAATCGCATCCTTGCTTATCGTGGAATAACGGCTAATTTTCTTGGAGAAAGGAATTATCAACAAGCAGATTCTCTGTTACAATTGGCATTACTGATAGCGCAAAAAAATGAGTATTTCGATCAGGTTTCAGCCTTAAAGCAACTAATGGGGGTAAATGAATTTTATCAACACAAGTTTGCTGATGCCGCAGTTGACTACTTAGAGGCAATGAGATTAGCCAAGAAGTACGAGCCCAGTCGTGTAGAATGGATCAGGGAAAGTTTAATTGGTGTCTACATTAAGGCGAACCTGTTAGATCTTGCAATGGATGAACTTCGGTACATGAAAGTGTTTTACACTAAGACAGGAAACAAATTGTTTGAAGGGTATTACCATCTGAAACGGGGTGAAATCTATGGAATTAAAAAATCATATAGACGTGCAATAGAGGAGTACAAAAAAGCGATTCCACCCTTAGAAAGTTGTCAGCATACAGTAGGAATTTCACATGCGAATTTAAATGCAGCGACTATTTTTGGGGAATTAGGTGAGCTAGAAAACATGATGATTTATGGAGATCGGGCGTTTGATTTAGCAGATAAAACACAAGATCTTCAAATTATTGCTTACTGTTATCATTTACGAGGGAATGCGGCATTTCTTCAGGGTAAGTTGGATGTAGCATCTGGATATTTGGAGGAATCGTTTCAGTTGGCTTCGAAAATTCAGGAGTTTGACTTAATGCGAGATGTGCTGGAGTTAAAATATCAAATTGAAGAAAAAAGAAACAACGTTGAAGCTTCATTCCGTTTGTATAAACAATTCATTCAGATAAAAGATAGCTTATTGGACATGGAAAATTCTTCAAAAGTTGAGGGGATTATCCTAAGGAATACATTAGAAATAATGGAAAAAGATCGGGGGCTCAAGATTAMGGAACTTAAAAGAGCAAAGATYGATAGAGGTCAGATTAGAGTAAAATTGCGCTTAGTATGGRCGGTAGCTATTTTATTCACTCTCRTACTATTAATYACCTATTTTTTTMGSYTAAGTAAATTGAAAARATCCAAAGAATTGGCWTTGAAAAATGAATCGATTCAAAAAATAAARGGCGATGTARCCACCTTGAAACTAGAGAAAGCGGAAATACTTCAAAAGCAATTRAARAATGAGYTGAGTTATAAGAACAATAGGGTYAAATCATTGGCTCAATCACTCAATAAAAAAAATGAGTTATTGAATGAGTTAACGAATGAATCTCTGTTGCAGCAAGACAAAAAACTGATAAAGAAGGTAAAATCAATATTGGGCTCAGAGGAGGAAAGAAAATTATTGAACACTGAGATTGATGAGATTGATTCCAATTTTCATGTGATTTTAAAAGAAAAATTTCCTGAGTTAACAGGTAATGATTTAAAACTAGTGTCGATGCTGAAAATAGGCCTTTCCTCTAAGGAAATTGCTGCAATTTTATCGATTTCAAGTTCAAGTGTGGATGTTGCACGATCTCGATTAAGGAAAAAATTGGAACTGGGCTTGGAACAAAACCTTACAGTGTTTCTTAATGGCGTAAACTCCTGATTAAAAGGTTTATAAATCTTAATGTTAAGATCATGTATAGAATGAGTATAGACCATGTAGGGGTGTAATGATTGGATTGTTAGAGTGTTAGGGTGTTCTTTGATGAAAATTAAAAAACAAACATTATGAGATTTAAATCATTACTTTTTCTAAGCATGTTCACCATGGTTTCTGCCTTCAATAAGACGCAGGCACAAACGAACTTAGGTTTTGAGAATTGGAGTGGAATCAATCCACAGGGATGGGTTTCTTCAAATGACATTAGTACAAGTGGTGGCGGAGCTCAAACTGTTTTTCAGGATATGACCGATCCTATTGAAGGAAGTAGTGCATTAAAATTAGTTACAGGTGCATGTCCTGACTGCGCTAATTATTTAGCAAACATGACATTTGGTATTTTAGATTGCACATTACCAAACCCTTTTGGAGGATCTGTTCAACTTTCCGGAATACAGGATTTTGGTATCCCTTATACCAACCGACCATTATCTCTTGACTTTAAGTATAAATCTACACCTGTAAATAATGATGAGGGTGGATTACATTTAGAATTAACGAAGTACAATGTAAGTACTGGTGAATCTGATGTGGTAGGAGAAGCATATTTCACAACAACTTCAGTAGTTTCATCTTGGACACAAGTAAATGTTCCGGTTGTTTATTATTCTAACGCCATGCCTGATACAATCAATATATACATTGCCTCAAGCATCGGTTCGATCATGGACTGTAGCAATAGTATATTTTTCCCCGGATTTCCATCCCCATATAATGATTTAGGACTTCCTTATCCACAATCAGGATCTGAATTATATATTGATGAGATCATAATTAATTTACCGTCATGTGCTAGTTTTTTAGCTACTGCTTCTGGAACGAATGAGACCGCTTTAGGTGCTGGTGATGGAAGTGCAACAGTGACACCTTCAGGTGGACAAGCGCCATACTCTTATTTGTGGAATACATTGGAGACGACCCAAACAATCAATAATTTAGTGCCAGGAACGTATTTTGTTACCGCAACAGATGCAAATCAATGTCAAAAGACGGTTAATTA
Source organism: Fluviicola sp. (assembly GCA_002733985.1). Lineage (GTDB taxonomy): Bacteria > Bacteroidota > Bacteroidia > Flavobacteriales_D > Crocinitomicaceae > UBA4466. Next base: position 17,778 of record NVXP01000085.1, read on the forward strand.
TATTGTTGCACCAGCAGGATGTAACTTAACGGTTTCGATGTCTGGTAATAATTCAACAACTCTTTCTGTCTTTTCTGGAGATGGCGCTGCTACGGCTCAAGTAAGTGGTGGGACTGGTTCGTATGAATTTATTTGGAATACGGGATTTGAGGATATCCAATCAACTACTTCTTCTATTTCTAATTTGGCGGTAGGTACGTATGCTGTTTTGATCGTCGATCAAGGTAATCTACTGTGTTCAGCATGGGGATATAGTACAGTTCTTGGTCCAAATGGGAGTAATGGTATAGGAGAAATGTCGCAAAACACGATTGAAATATACCCTAATCCAGCGAACGACTATGTCAAAATCAACTTTGAAACAGAAATGATTGAAAGTTATAGAATAGTAGATCTTTTTGGTAAAACACATCAGGTAGGCAAAATCAATTATTCAAACGATAAAATTGACATTAGTAATTTGTCAAATGCAACGTACATTATCGAATTATCCGATGGAATGAACGTTTACGGAAAGGTGTTAATTATTGAATAATTCAAATGAGCTTATTGATCTATAAACAGGTCCGGGACTACCTCAATTTTTGAGGTAGTCCTTTTTGTGTATGGGCATAATGCAGTAGTACCCTGAAAAATTCATCAATTGACATTATCGGTTTCTGTGGATAGAAACGTAGTGATGAGTCCACTATATGTGGGGTAAGCATCCAATTCTGAGGGAGCCTTTAAACCCGTAATTGTCATTTATTTAACGTAATTTTGCCTCATAATTAATTTTTAAACAACAGAATCTCATGGCTGAAGTATTAACAGACCAAGGAATAAAAAAGATACTTGCTCAATTTAACATCGAGGAGGTAAATAGTGGAGCGTCAACGGGAGGTCGTTGGTTCAACACACGAGGAGAGAAAATCGACTCTGTTTCTCCAGTAGATGGAAATGTAATTGCATCTGTAAACTCTGCAACTGAAGCAGATTACGAAGCAGTAGTTTTGAAAGCACAAGAGGCATTCGTAACATGGAGAAAAGTTCCAGCACCTCATAGAGGAGAGATTGTTCGTCAACTTGCTGATAAATTAAGAGAATATAAGCAGTCACTTGGTGAACTCGTTTCATATGAAATGGGAAAATCATTGCAAGAAGGTTTAGGTGAAGTTCAAGAGATGATTGATATCTGTGATTTCGCAGTTGGATTGTCTCGTCAGTTGCACGGTTTAACAATGCACTCTGAACGTCCAGGACATAGAATGTATGAGCAATACCACCCACTAGGAATCGTTGGAATTATTTCAGCATTTAACTTCCCAGTTGCGGTTTGGAATTGGAATTCTGCTCTTGCTTGGGTGTGTGGAGATGTATGTGTTTGGAAGCCATCTGAAAAAGCACCATTAACAGCAATCGCTTGTCAACAAATTACAAAAGAAGTGTTCGATGCAAACGGAGTTCCTGAAGGAGTTTCTGGTTTGGTTATCGGTGGAGCTGAAATTGGAAAATTGATGGCTGAAGATAAACGTGTTCCTTTAGTATCGGCAACAGGATCTACTCGCATGGGTAAATCAGTTAGTGCTGCAGTTGGAGCTCGTTTAGGAACTTCTTTGTTAGAGCTTGGAGGAAACAACGCAATCATTATTACACCAACAGCTGATTTGAACATTGTTGTTCCTGGAGCTGTATTTGGTGCAGTTGGAACATGTGGACAGCGTTGTACATCAACTCGTCGTTTGATTATCCATGAAGATGTTTACGATAAAGTAGTAGGCGCAGTTGCTGGAGCATATCCACAATTGAAAATTGGAAACCCATTAGATGAAAGTAACCACGTTGGACCACTTATCGATAAAGATGCGGTTGATGCATACTTAAGTGCATTGGAGCAAGCGAAAGAACAAGGAGCAACTATTCTTGTTGAAGGTGGAGTTTTGACTGGGGCTGGATATGAATCTGGATGCTACGTAAAACCAGCAATCATTGAAGCGAAGAATGAAATGCAAATTGTTCAGCATGAAACATTCGCTCCAATCTTGTACATTATGAAGTACAGTGGTGATGTTGAAAATGCAATCAAAATTCAAAATAACGTACCACAAGGATTGTCATCAGCAATTATGACAAACAGCCTTAAAGAATCTGAAACATTCTTAGCAGTGTCTGGATCTGATTGTGGAATCGCAAACGTGAATATCGGTACTTCTGGTGCTGAGATTGGTGGTGCGTTTGGTGGAGAAAAAGACACAGGTGGTGGACGTGAGTCTGGATCTGATGCTTGGAAAGTCTACATGCGTCGTCAAACAAATACAATTAACTATACTGATTCGTTGCCATTGGCACAAGGAATCAAGTTTGATTTAGGATAATACGAGGAGGGCTTCGGCTCCGCTCAGCCCGCCTATGGTATCCATGAAAAGACCATACGAGGGCTGAGCGGAGCCGAAGTCCGAAGTAGAATAGATTGAAACCCGATTTCCTTCCCGATAACTATCGGAATGGAGATCGGGTTTTTATTTATATATTTGTATCGTAACGATATATATCTTTTAGTATGTTGAATAATATTATTCTTGGTCTGCTTTCAAAAAAAGATTTAACCGTCTATGACATTAAGATTGCCATGGACAAATCAATAGGTCAATTCTATTCAAGCAGTTTCGGCAGTATAAACCCAGCGATTAAAAAACTGGAAAAACAGCAGTTCATCAGTTGTACTGAATATGTTGAGCGCAGCAGGCTCAAGAAAAGCTATAAAATCACAAAGGAAGGTGAAAAGGAATATAAGAGTTGGCTCTCATCGTCGATACAACAAGGTCGTATTAAAGATGAGGTACTGATTCGAATTTTCTTTTTAGGTGATTCAAATCCACAAGAACGGAAAAAGCTAATCACGAACTATTTGGATGTGCTTAAAGCTTCAAGAAAGGATTTGGAGAATACACGGGAAGAAATAGAAAAGCAGAACCTGTCCACTAAAAATAGTGAGAAGATAAAATTTCAAGTTTCGACTCTACAATTTGGGCTTGACTACATTGCTTTTAAACAAAAGTGGTTTCAAAATTTGTTAGAGGAATTATGAAAGGTAAGATTAAGAGAATGGTGATGAGAACCTTATTCGCTCTTCTCATGCTCATTGCGTTCACTAAAGTTTATTTTGAAGTTGACAATTATTATTACGAATCAGGGTTAATTAGCATGAAAAAAGCACAAGAACTTGACGCAGAAGTACAGGGTGAAATTGAATATAAAACCTTGAGTTTAAAAGGATGTGAAATACACTACAGTATATCTAAGAATAAGAGTGAAAAATCCATTGTCTTTTTACATCCAGCGTTTTCAGATCACACCGTGTTTCAGGAACAATTTGATTATTTCAGCAAGGATTACACAGTAATTGCAATAGATTTAATTGGGCACGGTCTGTCCAAGGCAAATAAATCAAAGGATAAAATTGATGCTAGCCGTGATCACATTTTTAAAATTCTAGAATTAGAAAACATTGAGAAAACCAATTTGCTTGGTGTTTCTGTAGGTTCTTTAATTGCCCAACATTTTGCACTTAAATATCCTGAAAAAGTTAATTCTTTAACCGCTTTGGGTGGCTACGATATAAATAAAGAGAATGAAGAAATTGCAAAATCTCAAAAATTTTCAAATATAGGTTTAGTAATTAGAGCACTGTTTTCTATGAGGGCGTTTAGAAAGAAAACGGCTATGATTACGTGTAAGTCGAAAAGAGGGCAGGCGCTATTTTATCAATCAACAAGACACTACACACGAAGTTCTTTTGCCACAATGCAAGGTTTGCAAAACGTTATTAAAAACAGGGAAACCCATGAAGCTAGTTATCCGATCTTAATTATGACTGGAGAATTTGACATTGATTTGGCCAAGAGAATGGCAGAGAGCTGGCATTCAGAGCTAGAAAATAGCGAGTACTTTATGATTGAAGATGCTGGACATTGCGCCAACCTAGATAAGCCCGCAGATTTCAATAGAAAAGTGAAAGATTTTCTTGACAGGAATAACTAAATGAACTTATGTCTGCCAATTAAAATGGGAATATGATGTTGGAGACTAAACTTACATCGGTATCTTACGATTCGAATTAGTCAATAACCAACTTAACACGAATCACTATGTCAACAAAGTATACATTAAACATTGTCAATAAATCTGAAAGCAATGCTTCCTTTGTTATATTTCAGAAGAACCCTGATTTTGATAGTCCGAGCGCACACACCTTGGCATGGCTTACTAAACCGTCCCATAACAGTACTAGTTTCGAATGGGAAACTAATTATGACATTGTCTGGGGAGAATCGAAGGAGTTGAAACATGGCATGAATTTTCAAGAGACATCTTCTCAGGGGCGTTTTCCAATTTCTCATGATGGTGAAATACAACTAAAAAAATTGCATCAAGAGGCTGTTGCGAATAACTCAATACCTGAAGGTGCTCAGTCAATTGGAGTTGCTATGGGTGGAGCTCCAGTTTTTGCTATGGCAGCTG